>JAKALX010000496.1 GCA_021823905.1 Chloroflexota bacterium
AGGCGGCGAGCGCCAGCGCCGCGGCCGCGGCCAGCACCACTACTGTGATTCGCAACGACTGCATCGCTCCTCCGCGATCGATGTTCGATCGCGGGAGGCTCAGGCGCGAGCCGGGATATGGTCTCGCAGCTCCCGCACCTGCGCCGCGATGAACGCCGGGTCCTCCATTGGCATGAAGTGCGAGTACTGGGGCAGAAAGACGTCCTCGGCGTTCGCGAACTTCGTGTGCAGGCCGTTCCACGTCGGCGAGCCGCCCATGTCGGTCACGATGTCGTCCGCCGTGCGCTGGCGGGCGCGGAGAATGCGCACCGGGATGTTCACGGCTTCGATCGCGTCGTAGATCGACTCCCCGCCGCTCGCCGCATAGACGGCCGCCTCGACGCGCGGCGGGCAGGCAAGGACGAAACCTTCTCCGGAAGGGTTCGGCAGCAGCCCGTACTCCACATAGTCGTGCAGCACGGCGGGGTTCCACTTGCTGAACGGCTCGCGGCCGGCGAAGCGCTGCTCCATCTCGGCGGGCGAGGCCCATTCGTTGCGGCGCTTCGCCGCGAAGTGCTCGCCGGCCATGATCCGTCCGTAGTTCTCGGGCTCCATGATCACGGGATCGACGAGGAGGAGCCGCGCGAAGATCCCCGGTTCGACGCCCGCGGCCATGGTCACCGCGTAGCCGCCCTTGGAGTGACCCACCCCGACCGCACCTTCGAGGCCGATCTGGCGGCAGACCTCGGCCACGTCTCGCCCGAAGTCGCGCCAGGCGTAGGGCGGTTCGGGTTTGTCGCTCCGGCCGTGGCCGCGCATGTCGAGCGCGAGACAGCGAACGCCCGGCAGTTGGGCGATGACCTGGTCCCAGCAGCGGGCATGGAAGCCCGTGGCATGAGCGAAGAAGACGGCAGGCTCGTCGCCGGGCCAGTCGAAGAGGGCAAGCTCGACCCCGTTCGCGCGGAGGCGGGATTCGTTTGGGTGGCGCATACGAAAGTATGGCCGCAGTCAGCCCTCGCTGGCGAGCGGGAAGGTTCGGGAAAACAGCCGAACGTCATCGGGCCACCTTTTGGCGCCGTCGCGCCATACCACTGGAGACGGCTCAGTCGAGGAGGTGTTCGGATGAAGCGCGTTGTGTTGGTTATGGCCGTGGTGGCCGCGCTCTGGTTGATGACGGCGTCGTTGCCGGCCTTTGCGATGGAACCGGCGGTTGCCGGCGCGGTCCAGCGCGTCCCGGCGGCGGGAGTCCGGCCGAATGGCGGTGGACTCCTCCTCCTCGCGATCGTCGGCATCGGGGCGATCGGGGCGGCCGGAGGGATGGCCGGGTTCCTGCTCGCAACGCGATCCTCGGGCCATGGGACCGATCCGAGCCGCGCGCGGTAGCAAGCGGGTAAGCGTCCGCACGGGCGCAATCATCGGCGGCTCGCGCACGATGACGCCATGGCTACCGCGCGGGCCTCGGATCGTGACGTCGGATTGCGGCCGCCGGTTACGCGTCGAGACCGTCGCGGCGGATGACCTCGCTGTAGAACGCGGCGCTCTTCTTGGGGATGCGCGCCTGCGTCGCGAAATCCGTCCACACCATGCCGAAACGCTTGCTGTAGCCAAACGACCACTCGAAGTTGTCCATCAGCGACCACTCGTAGTAGGCACGCACGTCGGCGCCGTCGGCGATCGCCCCATGCAGCCCGGCGAGGAAGCCCTGAAGCAGCTCGATCCGGAGGTGGTCGTCGATCGCGCCGTTCACGGGCTCGGTGTTGTCGCAGACGCCGTTTTCGGTGATGTAGATCTTCGGGCGGCCGTACTCCTTCGAGACCCAGCGAACGAAGTCACCGAGGCTGTGCGGGGCCGCTTCGTAGCCCATCGGCAGGAGCGGCAGCGTTGGCGCGGCAGCGCGGTAACCGACGCCGCGCGCGTCGTCCGGGAGAACGCGCTGGCGCGAGTAGAGGTTGACGCCGAGGAAGTCGGTCGGGCTGGCGATGACCTCCATGTCGCCGGGTTCAATCGGGAACGGCGCGTCTTCCGACGCGTAATAGTCCAGCACGGCTTGCGGATAGCCCTTGCCGTAGACGGGGCCGTGATAGAGACGGGTCTCGAAGTCCCGCGCGAGCTCGGTGGCGCGCAGTGTTTCAGGCGAATCGTCGGCGGGCTCGAAGCTCGTGTTGGCGTTGGTGATGCCGATCTCACCGGCACGACCGCTCGCGCGGAACGCCTGGACGGCCTTGCCGTGAGCGAGCATCGCGTGGTGAACAGCGGCGGCAGTCATTTTCAGGTCGCTGATGCCAGGGGCCAGCCACCCGAGGCGGTAGCCGAACTGCGTGAAGATCAGCGGCTCGTTGAGCGTGATCCAGCGGCTGACGCGATCGCCCAGGCGCTCGTAGAGCAGGGCTGCGTACTCCGCGAAGCGGTCAGCGACGTCGCGATTGGCCCAGCCGCCGAGATCCTGGAGCCCCTGGGGCAGATCCCAGTGGAAGAGCGTGAGCGCCGGCTGGATGTTCTTCTCCAGGAGCGCGTCGACGAGCCGCTGGTAGAAGTCGATGCCCTTCTCGTTCACGCGGCCGTAGCCGAAGGGGAAGATACGCGGCCAGGCGACCGAGAAGCGGTACGTCTGTAGCCCGAGGCGCGCCATCAGGTCGACGTCCTCACGGTAGCGGTGGTAGTGGTCGCAGGCGACGTCGCCGTGCTCGGCGTTCACCACCCGGCCCGGCTGGTGCGAGAAGACGTCCCAGACGGAGAGGCCGCGGTCGTCCTCGTCGTACGCGCCTTCGATCTGGTAGGAGGCGGTGGCGGCGCCCCACTGGAAGCCTTGCGGGAACTGGAGGAATGGCATGGCGCGCATTCTACACAGCGCCCCCGCCGCTGGCTGCGAGCATCGGTGCGAACTGTTCCGAGATGGGATGAGAAAGCCGGTCCTTCCCGGGCGCGGCCGTAAGGCGCTGTAGACA
>JAKALX010000497.1 GCA_021823905.1 Chloroflexota bacterium
GTACTTCGCGAGGCAGCGGATGCCGTTGCCGCACATCTCGGCTTCCGAGCCGTCGGCGTTGAAGATCCGCATCTTCAGGTCGGCTTTCGTGGAGGGAAGGGCGAGGATGAGGCCGTCGGCGCCGATACCGAAGTGGCGGTCGCTCACGCGGCGCGAGACCTCGGCCCAGTCCCGTTCTTCGGTGGGCCGGTGGTAAATGTAGTCGTTGCCGAGGCCGTGGAGCTTGGAGACGCGCATGGAAGGAAGTGTGCGAGGCGCAAGGCGGGAGGCGCAAGTTAGACGCCAGACGCTGGACGCCAGGCGCGCAGCCGCGCAGCCGCGAGGGCGCCTGACTTGCGCCCTACGCCTTGCGCCTCTCACCTCGGATGACGTTCGTGCAGGCGCCAGTGAAGATGTTGGCTTCGAGCTCGATTCCGCCGGCGTCGCGGACCCACTTGATGCGGGCGTCGGTCTTACGGAACCACTGGAGCTGGCGCCGAGCGAGGCGGCGGGTGGCGCGTTTCGTCTGCTCGATCGCCTCTTCGGGCGTGACTTCGCCGCGCAGATGGCGGACCAACTGGGCATAGCCGATCGAGGACATAGCCGGTGCTTCGGGTGAGACGCCGTCATCCAGGAGGTTCTGGACCTCGTCGAGGAAGCCGGCCTCCATCATGGCGTCAACGCGCGCGTCGATCCGGCGGTCCAATTCCTCCAGGGGGACGTCGATCCCGAAGAGGAGGTACTCGAAGTCAGGCTGGCCCTTGGTCTGCCAATCGCTGATAGGTCGGCCGGTATGCTCGAAGACCTCGATGGCGCGAATGACGCGGCGGACGTTGCGCGCGTCGATACGCCCGGCTGCGACAGGATCGAAGGCGGCGAGGCGAGCATGGAGGGCTTCGGGACCGCCGGACTCGGCGACGGCGGCGAGGCCGCGGCGGAACGCTTCGTCCGGGGCGACCTCGGGGACGGACCAGTTCTCGAGCAGGCTCCATACATACTGGCCCGTGCCGCCCACGAGCCAGGGGAAGCTGCCGCGCTCCCAGATCTCTTCGAAGCTGGCACGAGCGTCGCGCTGGTAGAGGGCGAGGCTGTAGGCGTCGCGGGGGTCAACGATGTCGAACAGGTGGTGGCGGACCTGGCGGCGCTCAGCGAGCGTGGGCTTCGCGGTACCGATATCCATGCCACGGTAGATCTGGCGGCTGTCGCCGTTGACGATTTCGCCACCCAGATCGTTCGCGAGCGCAAGGGCGATGGCGCTCTTGCCCGAGGCAGTCGGCCCGACGACAGCGACGAGCCGGCGAAGCATGGCGGCTAACGTGCGGCGGCGCAGATCGCCGCGAACTGGTCGGCCTTCAGCGAAGCGCCGCCAACGAGCGCGCCGTCGACGTCCGGCTGCGAGAGGAGCGTGGTGGCGTTCTCGGCGTTCACGCTGCCGCCGTACTGGATGCGGATGCGCCCGGCCATCTCCGCGCCGGCGAGCTTCGCGAGTTCGCCACGAATGAAGGCGCAGGCGGCCTGGGCGACCTCAGGGGTGGCGGTTTCGCCCGTGCCGATCGCCCAGACGGGCTCGTAGGCGACGGTGATGCGGTCGGACCAGTCGACATCCTTGAAGCCTTCGCGCACCTGGCGGGCGACGACTTCTTCGGTTTGTCCCGAGCGGCGCTGATCGAGGACTTCGCCAACGCAGACGATGGGGTCGAGGCCACCAGCAAGGGCAGCGACGATCTTGCGGCGAACCATGTCGTCGGTCTCGCCGAAGAACTGGCGGCGCTCGCTGTGGCCAATAATCACGTAGCGGCAGTAGTCCTTGAGCATGGGGACGCTGACCTCGCCGGTGAAGGCGCCCTTCGCCTCCCAGTAGACATCCTGGGCGCCGACGCCGACGTGGGTGTTCGCGGTCGCGCCGGAGACATCCGCAAGGTGCGGGAAGGGGACACAGACAGCGACATCGCAGGCGGCGCCTTCCGTGGCGGAGACGACGGCGCGCGCGAGGTCCGACGCCTCGGCGCGGGTTGTGTTCATCTTCCAGTTACCAGCAACGAACGGCTTACGCATGGGTTCAGGCTCCGTACTTGGCGAGGCGGCCGGCGTGGGCCATCGCCAGCGGCATGACTTCTTTCGCGGGGAAGATGCCGAGGCTGCCCTTCAGACACTCCTGCTCATTGAAGCCCTCGGCGTTGCCCTCTCGGCAGAGGCTGGAACTGAGGAGGAACGGCACCGGGTGCCAGGAATGAGCCGCCATCAGGGCCGGCGTGGAGTGATCGCCGGCAACCATGAAGACGTCCGCGCCGAGTGACAGCAGGTCGGGCACGAAACCGTCGAACTCGTGGAGGGCGTGAACCTTCGCCTCGAAATTCCCGTCCTCGCCCGCCGCGTCCGTCTTCTTGTAGTGGACGAAAAAGTAGTCGAACTCGTCCCAGTGAGCGCGGATCTGTTGAATCTGGTCGGGGAGGCCACCCGGGCAGAGGAGCACCTCCATGCCGGCCAGCTTGGCGAGGCCGCGGTACATGGGATACACAGCGAGAGCCGCCGCGCGGACACCCCAGATCTCGGGGAACTGGGGCAGCGTCGGATACTTCGCGAACCCGCGCAGCATGAGGCCATTCGCCTGCGTCTCATCCTTCAGGAGCTCGTGCGCCTGGCGAACGAACTCGTTGACCACTTGAGCGGTCTGGGCGCTGACGGGATCGAGCGCCTCGGCCGGGAGCGGAGGCACGCCGGTGTGTTGCGGATCGGTCGTCGACACGCCATCGCCGAGTCCCTCGCCGCGCAAGACGAGCACGAACCGATGCTCGCGGACCGGCTCAACGAAGATCTCGACGCCGGGGATACGAACCCCCGCTCGCAGGCGCTCGACGAGCCTGGTGGAGGTCTCGGTGGCCACCCGGCCCGCGCGACGGTCAGAGATGTTGCCCGCGGCGTCGAGCGTGCAGAAGTTACCCCG
>JAKALX010000498.1 GCA_021823905.1 Chloroflexota bacterium
GGTCCTGACGATCGACTCGGGCGAAGCGATGGACCGCTACAAGTGGATGCTGCGCGGCTACCTGGCGGCGACGGAGCGCGCAGAGATCGCCCTGGCCGGGATCACGCACCACCATTCCGACCACAGTGGCAACCTGAAGTGGGCGCACGAAGAGCTGAAAGCCGAGGTCTTCGTCCCGAAGAAGGGCGTGCCGCTGCTCAAGGGCCGCCTGCCTCGCGGTTACACCACGTTCTCCGACGAGGACCCGATCGAGCTCGGCGGCAGCCTCAAGGTGCGGGTGCTGCAGACGCCGGGCCACAGCGTCGACTCCGTCTGCTACTACATCGAAGAGGAAGGCGTGCTCTTCAGCGGCGACACGCTCCTGGGATCGAGCACGACGACGGTCCACAACCTTGGCGACTACCGCCGTTCGCTCCAGCGGCTGGTCGAGCTGCCGAACCTGAAGGTCATCTGCCCGGGGCACGGCCCGCTCGTCCACGATCCGCGTGAGCGGCTGCAGCAGTACGTCGACCATCGCAATATGCGCGAGCGCCAGATCCTGGCGGCGATGACGGAGGGCAGTCCGCTTTCGAGCTGGGAGATCATGCTGCGGCTTTACCCGGAGATCGACACACGACTCCGCCGGGCAGCCGACAACAACGTGCGCAGCCACCTTCGCCAGCTCGAAGAAGAGGGCCGCCTGAAGACGTACGCGGGCAAGCCGCGGCGGCCCGCGAAGGCGAAGCAGCTCCGCCAGGAAGAGCACGCGAAGATCCGGCAGCAAGTTATCAAGCAGGCGGACCGCTACCGGGCCGAGGAGATGCGCGCGCTCCGCCGCGCCCAGGAGAACCCGCCGACGGACGAGTGGCTGGAGCCGCCCCGCTACGAGCTTGCCTGAACCATTGCACGTGCCGAACCCGCAGATCGCGGTCGATGATCCAGGCAGGACCACGACGAGGCGAGGCGCTCAGCGATGCTCAAAGGCGACAAAGTCATCCTCCGCGCGATCCGCCCCGACGACCTGGAGCGGCTCGCGGAGTTTCGCAACGACGTGGAGCTCAACCTCCTCGCGGGCTCCCTGCCGGCCCCAACCACGCTCCATGAGATGGAACGCGAGTTCGAAGCCGCCGGGAGCGGCCCGGCAGAAGACGCCGTGCGCTTCGCGATTGACACCCAGGGGCGGATCATCGGGCAGTGCTTCCTCGGAACGTTCGACCAGACGGCGCGAAGCTGCGAGGCCGGCGTCTCCATCGGCGACCGGGACTTCTGGAACCGCGGCTACGGCCGCGACGCCGTCCGGCTGCTGCTCAAGTACGCCTTCCGGTTGCGCAACCTGGAGCGTGTCTGGCTGACCGTGAACGCCTCCAACGCGCGCGCGATCAAGGCGTTCAGCGCGGTCGGTTTCGTCGAAGAGGGCCGTCTGCGGCGTCACGTCTGGATCGACGGCGCTTTCGACGATCTCCTCTACATGGGTATCCTTCGCGAGGACTGGCAGCGTCCGGCATGGACCCCGGTCGAGGAGGATGCCGATGCCAAGGATGGCGCCTGAGGTCTTCGAGGAGTTCTTGAAGCAGCCGCACGTCGGCGTCATCGCGACGCTGCGCAAGGACGGCATGCCGTACACGGTGCCCGTCTGGTGGCTGTGGAAAGACGGCGAGATCTGGTTCACCGGGACGTATTCGCGCGTCTGGTGCAAGCAGCTCCTCCACGACGGGCGCGCATCGCTCTGCATCGAGGCCGGCGCTCCGGTCACGGGCCACGTCGAGTTCGACGGCGTTTGCGAGGCGTTCGAGCGGCCCGCCTTCGACATCTGGCCGATCTCGCGTGAGCTCGCGGAGAAATATGTCGGCCGCGGCGACCCCGCGAACGCGGAAGCCGTCGACAAGTTCTTCGCCAACATGCAGACCGAGCCGCGGCTCCTCTTTCGCCTCACGCCACAGGTGACACGAGCGATCGACATGCGCGTCTACCGGGGCAAGCGCGCCGACCGCGAGTTCCAGGAGAGCCAGCGCAGCGCGGCGCCGTGAGGGGCTGAAATAGCCGCACCTGTCGGCGCGCGTTGACATCGCACTCCGCGCACCGCACGATCCACCTACTACCCAAACAGAGGATCGTGACGCTCGCGGAGAACGCCCCCGACCGCTCCGCCGGGCGATCGTTACTTCAAATGGCCAACCGAGTTCACCAGCGCCTTGCCGTCAGCGTGCAGCCGGTTCCGAAGCAGTCGGCCGAGGACCGGGTCAAGAACTTCGAGGAAACGTACCTCGGGTTCGACCTCAACGCGGCCCGGATCGAGGCGTCGCGCTGCATCCAGTGCCCGTCGGCGCCGTGCCAGGAAGCGTGCCCTGTTCAGAACGACATCCCGGGCGCGTTCGCGCTGCTCGAAATCGGCGACGTCCTTGGCGCGGCGAACAAGTTCCGCGAGACGAGCAACCTCCCGGAGATGTGCGGCCGGCTCTGCCCGCAGGAGAACCTTTGCGAGGGGGCCTGCGTTGTAGGCTTCGCCATCCGGCCGGGCGGCCAGAGCGAACCACCTGTCACGATCGGCAAGCTCGAAGCGTTTTGCACCGACTTCCAGCGGCGCGAGCTGGGCGGTTACCCAATGCCGGCGTATATGCCCCAGCGCACGGGCCGGAAAGTTGCCGTCATCGGCTCGGGCCCGGCCGGCCTCGCGGTGGCCGAGCAGCTCGCCGGCAAGGGGCACAGCCCCACGGTGTACGAGTTCTGGCCCGAGCCGGGCGGCGTCCTCGTCTACGGCATCCCGAACTTCAAGATGCGCAAGGCGATCGTTGACGAATACATCGCCCACCTGGAGGCGATGGGCGTCACCTTCGTTTGCAACACCTACGTTGGCCGCGACATCACGATCGACGACATGTTCGACGAAGGATTCGACGCCATCTTCCTCGGCACCGGGGCCGGC
>JAKALX010000058.1 GCA_021823905.1 Chloroflexota bacterium
GAAGAGACTCGTATCGCGGGGAGCTCCGGCTCCCCGCGCGGCGTTCCAGGAGGACGGCATGACCACTGTTGAGCATTCTCCGGCCGGAGCCGCGGCGCCGGTTTCGTGGCCCGGGTTCAGCGCCAAGTTGGCGGCCGCGCCCTATCGGCTCCACATCGGCCACACGGTCGAGGTGACGGGTTCTGGCTTCGCCGCCGGCGCGACTGTGGGCGTCTTCTGGCACTCCGTCGAGGGCCGCTATGAACTCGACGGGCAAACCGAGTTCGTGGGGCAGCGCTACGAGCCTGTCGCGGCGCTGATCGCGGCCGACGTCGCCAGCGCCACGGGCGAGATTCGCGTCAGCTTCCAGATCCCCGACGACTTCGGCGGCCCTCACGACATCCGCGCGCGGGTGGACGGCGTGGAAGTGGCGCAGACGGGCGTGATGGTTCTGCCGCGATGGTCGATGGCTCCAACGAGTGGCCCGCTCGGCACGCTCGTGGAGCTGCGCGTTGAAGGCGTCGATATCCGTCCCGCGCTTAACACCTGGCAGGTGTTGTGGGACAACCGCTACTTCGGCGCGATGACGGCTGTGACGACCGACGGCGTTGCGACCGCGCGCTTCCGCGCTGCCGGACCCGTGGGCCGCCACTACATCCAGGCGTGGAACAATTCTTACAACTCGGCCCCCTATCTTGCCTGGGATACGTCGCCGTTCCGTGACGAGTTCGAATCGGGCGTTCAGTTCGTGTTCGAGGTGACCGAGGACGCCGGAGCGCCGCTCGCGCAGGTCGACGATTTCTCGCTGACGGACCGCCCGTGGGATCCGGGCATCGAAACGAGCGGACGGCTCTGGCTTTCCCGCGATCGCGGCACGGTCGGCGAGCCCACCACGCTCTTCGGCGCGCACCTGCCCGCAAACGCCGCGCTCGAACTGTTCTGGACCGCGGCCCGCGGCGACCGCGTCACGAAAGCCGGCATCTCGCATCTGTCGCTGCCCTTCGGGACGGTGCGCACAGGCTCCGACGGCGGCTTCGAACACGCATTCGCCATTCCGGACGATCTCGGCGGGAACCATTTCATCGAGGTTCGCCAGGGCGAGAAGCTTCTCGCTCGGACGGGCCTGGTCATCCTGCCGTCGGCCGTCTCCTGCACCGAGCGCGCCCGCGCTGGTGACCGCGTCGACATCCACGTGAAGGGGCTGAGCTGGAGCACGATCGACAACACCTACACGGTTACCTACGACAACGCCTTCATGGGCTATGTCTGCGGCTTCAGCACCTTCGGCGACGTCAAGTTCAGCCTGACGGCTACCGGCGGCCCCGGGACGCACCTGGTCGACCTCTACCCGACGATCTACAAGGGGAAGGACGAGACGCCAAAGGTGTATTCGGTGCCTCAATTGACCTACGCCGACGACCACCCGCAGCGCCGGACCCCGGCTATTCGCTTCTCGTTCGAAGTCACCGAATAGGGCTGGCCGCGGCCCGGCCCCGCATGTTCCGCGTCGGCCTCGTCAGACGGCGGCGACGATGCGCGGCAGCACGCTCCCGATCTGCTCGGGTATAACGGCGGAGGCGTACTCGTCGAACGGCGTTTCGCCGGCGTTGATGATGACCAGCCGTGCGCGGTGGTCGAGCGCCATCCTGGGCAGATAGGCGACCGGATACACGGTTAGGGTCGTGCCGATTGCCAGGAAGAGGTCGCAGGTCATCGCCGCCGTCTGCGCGCGTTCGAGATCCTCGCGCACCAGGTCCTGCCCGAACGAGATGGTGGCGGACTTGAGGATTCCGCCGCAGCGCTCGCAGGGTGGGTCGTCTTCGCCGGCGCGAACGCGGTCGAGCGCGTGTTCAATCGGCCGGCGGTCGCCGCAGCGCATGCACATCGAATCGCGGACGGTGCCGTGGATCTCGATCAGCCGTTCGCGGGTGGTCCCCGCCTTGAGGTGGAGGCCGTCGACGTTCTGCGTGACCAGGGTGTCGAGCTTGCCTTTGCGCTCGAGCTCGGCGAGGGCCAGGTGTCCGGCGTTGGGTTGGGCTTCGCCCAGGGTGCTCGACAGGCGGTTTTGCCAGCCGCGAACGCGCGCGTCGCGGTTTGCGAGGTAGTGCTGCAGCGTGGCGTTGCGCTCAGCCTCGGGGTTCCTGGTCCAGACGCCCTGCGGGCCGCGAAAGTCGGGGATTCCAGATTCCGTTGAGATGCCCGCGCCGGTGAGCGCGACTACCCTGGAGGCGTCGCGAATCCAGCCCGCAACCTGTTCCGCCTGGTCCATCGGCGCGCAGCGTAGCAGTCGTGCTGGCGCGTGACGAGTGGTGCTGAACCGAAGCTCAACGGCAAGGAAGAGCGCTCGCCGTCAGCTCGACCCGCGAAGCCTGCAATCCTGTGCGCCCAGGCCAGACGGCGGCGCCGTGGTCTGGACCGGTATCGAGGCTGAGACGGTCGTGTCGTCACTCCAGTAGGCGGTCAGATGGATCACGTGGCGCCCGGGTTCGCGATAGAGGTGGGAGGCGGGGAACCACGAGTAGGACTCGCTGCCGTCACCCCAGTCCCAGCGGATGGTTCGAAGCGTGCGGCTGGCAGACCCGGGGGGAGCGGCGCCACCCACGGCGACGCAGGCGCCCTCGACGAGCGGGTCCGTCAGCGCGACGCTGGGTCCGGCGGGCGCGCGCAGTTGCGGCTCGAAAGCTCCGGCCGAGCAGCTGGTCCGCGGGAATCCGCGTTGGTCGGCACTGCCCGCGCCGAACGGCTCGGCGACCAGGCAGGTAGCTCGGACGCCCGCTTCGAAGGCGGGACTGGCCCCGGTGATGGGCATGGTCTGGGTTGGGCCGCCTGCGGACTGCAGCGGTTGCAGGCCAGGGTCTGCCTGGCGGTAGGTGCCGCAGGAGAAGTCGTCGGCGACGTTTCCGCCGCCGTCGATCAGGCTCGCCTGTTGGAGCGTGATCGTGGCGACGACGCACTCGCCGGCCCCGCGGCCGTTCGCGAGAATACTGTTCTTGAGCGTCAGGCTTTCGGTCTGGCTCCACACCGAGGCGCCCTTGCCGGCGGCGTTTTCGGCGAACGTGCTGTTGATGACGGTCGCGTGGCCCGTGCCCGCATTGTTGAGGGCGCCGCCGGCGACGGTCGCGTTGTTCGCGTGAAAGGTGCTGTTGGCGATCATGGCGGTCGCGGGCAGGTCGTCGACCGACGGCGTATTTGTAATCGCCCCGCCATCGACCGCGTGGTTCGCGTCGAACGTCGAGCGAGTAACCGTCAGGCTGCCGACGTTGTCGATCCCTCCGCCGGTCAGCGCATGGTTGCCGGTGACCGTGGAGGCCGACAGCGACGCCGTGCCGAAGAAGTTCTCGATTGCGCCGCCGGCGCCGCGGCTCGCGGAGTTGCCGCTGAAGGTGCTGGTGGTGATGGTGAGAACTGCCTCGATGCCGTTGCGGATGGCGCCTCCCTGGCCGCCGGCGCTGGTTGCGGCGTTGGTGGTGAAGGTGGAATCGGTGATCGACAGAGCGCCGCTGTTGTCGATTGCGCCGGCATTGCCGGCCGTATTGCCGGCGAAGGTGGAGTCGATCACGGTCAGCTTGCCGGCGTTGACGATCGCGCCCCCATTGGCCGCCGAGCCGCCGGTCAGCGTGACATGGCGAAGAGTAAGGGTGCCCCCGGGTGCAACCTCGAACAGGCGTGTCGCGCCGTTGCCGTGCAATACAACATCCTGTTCATTCCCGTTGAGTTCGAGGTTGGCGCCTACCTCGACCGCGATCGGGGCGTTGAGGACGACGGTGCCATTGCAGGCGAGGCGCACTTCGCCCCCCGCCCTGATACCTGCGAGCAGACCGCGCTCCGTGCAGTCGGATACGACGGTCGGCCCGGGCTCGGAGGCAGCCAGCATTGTGCCAAGCGCCACTACGATCATGAACCAGGCGAGCGCAGCCATGGCGCGGAGCGACGTGGACCACGCCTCGTGCCAGCCGTGCTGGCTTGGCGGACTCCGGCCAAACGTCGTGTCACCGAAAAACGCCATGGCGGGGCAAGCCTATTGCCGGCGGGGCCCTTGGGTTGAGGGCCAAACGGACCACGGATCGGGACGAAAGAGACCGCACCATCCCTCCCTCCCCTACACTGCATGTATCACTCAACCGGGAGCTCGCATTGGAATTCCGACCACTTGGCCGTACGGGCGTGAAGGTGAGCAGCCTCTGCCTCGGCTGCATGATGTTCGGCGGCCGCACGACGCCCGAGGATTCGGCGAAGATCATCGACCGCGCCCTCGACGCCGGCATCAACTTCCTCGACACGGCGAACGTCTACAGTATCGGCCGGAGCGAGGAGGCGACGGGCGCCGCGCTCAAGGCGAACGGCAAGCGGCACCAGGTGGTCCTTGCGACCAAGGTCCACGGGAAGATGGGCGAGGGCCCGAACGACCTCGGAAATAGCCGCCGCCACATCATCGAGCAATGCGAGGCCAGCCTCCGCCGCCTGGGCACCGACTACATCGACCTCTACCAGATCCACCGGCCGCAGCCGGACATCCCGATCGACGAGACGTTGCGCGCGCTCGACGACCTCGTTCGCTCGGGCAAGGTGCGCTACCTCGGCACGAGCACGTACGCGGCGTGGCAGCTGGTCGAATCGCTCTGGGTCTCGAAAGAGCTCGGCTTGAACCGCTTCGTCTGCGAGCAGCCGCCGTACAACCTGCTGGACCGGCGGATCGAGCGTGAGCTCATCCCGATGGCGCAGACGTTCGGCTTCGGGATCATCCCCTGGAGCCCGCTCGCGGGCGGCCTGCTGTCCGGCAAGTACCACCGCGACGAGCCGCCGCCCGCGGATTCGCGCTTCGGCCAGATGGCGACGAACCCGATGCAGCGCCGCCGCTGGACCGAGGGCATCTTCGCGGTCACCGAAGGACTCCAGCCGATTGCCGAGGCGAAGGGCGTCTCACTTTCGCAACTGGCGATCGCCTGGTGCATGAGCCGCCCGGGCGTGACGAGCGCGATCATCGGCTCGCGGACGATGGCGCAGTTCGAGGACAACCTAGGCGCGCTCTCGATCACGCTCACGGAGGACGACCACAAGGCGATCGACCATGTTGCGCCGCGCGGCCGTATGGTCTCGCCGTTCTACGAGGCGGAGTTCGGTCCGAACCCGTTCCGCGTGCTGGTGTAACCGGCGACCGCCGCCAACCGGCGATCGCCGGTTGCTGGTCCTTGCGGTCGTCATTCGCTCTGTCGAATGAAGACCGTAAGGATGCGATGTGGTATCCAATGCATCGACGCCCTTCGGGCGACGCAGAACGAAGCCCTGGAGGGTCGGGTGACATCCGAACAGATCATCTTGAGTCTTTGCCTCGGCGTGCCAATGGTTTTCTGGCTGCCGTTTGCGGTCTGGGTGAGCGCGAAACTCAAGACGGACTGAAGCCGGGCGAACGCCCCTACCGATAGGTGAACTTGGCGCCCGGCTCGGGAACCGGCGGGGCGCTTTCGGTTGCGCGCGTTTGCGATTGCGGCAGCCAAGACGCCCGCGCCTGCGTGTGCTCCCAGACGTCGCCCAGGTGGCCCGCGACGAGCGAACCATCGGACAGTTCCTCGACGCGATCGGCCATCTCCATGACGAGGCGGTCGTGCGTGCAGGTGATGACGGTGATCCCCTCGTGATGAGCGAGGTCGCGGAGCAACCCGAACACGGCGCGTGCTGTGAGGGAGTCGAGCTCGCCGGTGGGCTCGTCAGCGAGGATGAGCTTCGGCGCGCAGGTGAGCGCACGGGCGATGGCGACGCGTTGCTGCTCGCCGCCTGAGAGCTCGTAGGGCCGGTGGTTCGCGCGCTTCGTCAGGCCGACAAGTTCGAGCGCCTGGCGGGCGCGACGGACGCGCTCGCCGGCACGATAGCCAGCGATCCGGAGCGGAAGCTCGACGTTTTCCTGGGCGGAAAGGAGCGGCAGCAGCCCGAACGACTGGAAGACGAAGCCGAGGGCCGTCCTTCGGAGCTGGGTGAGCTCGGCCTCCGGCATGGTGTCGAGCTGCTGGTCGTCGAGGTGAACTTCGCCGCTCGTGGGGCGGTCGAGCCCGCCGAGGATGTTGAGGAGCGTCGTCTTGCCCGAGCCCGAGCGGCCGACGAGTGCGAGCACCTGGCCCGGCTCCACTGTCAGGGAAACGTCGCGCACAGCCCAGATTTCATCGCCGGCCCGCGCGAAGCGGCGCGAAACGTTCACGGCCCGCACCCGTGCGCCATTCATCGCGACGGACCTTCGGACGGCGATCGATCTTCCGGGAGCACCTCGACCAGCCCGTCGCCGAGGAGGACCCTGGCGCGGTCATGAATGTTCAGGCGATCGAGGTAAGCGCGAGGGATCTGGAGCCGGCCCGCGGAATCGACAAGAACGAACTCGTCGTGTGTCACCTCAATCGTGTTCCTCCGCTCGCTGACCCGCCGGAAGCTTTCGGTGCTCGTCCGCCCGTCGCGGATGGCGACCACGCGGTCGACGCGTGAGGCGATGTGGGGATCGTGCGTGACGATGATGATTGTGACGCCGTAGCGGCGGTTGAGGTTGCCGAACAGCTCAAACACGGAGTCGGCGCCGATGGAGTCGAGCTCGCCCGTTGGTTCGTCGGCCAGGAGGAGCGGTGGATTGTTGGCGAGGGCGACGGCGATCGAGACCCGCTGCTGCTCGCCGCCCGACATCTGCTCGGGGGTGTGATGCAGCCGCTCCGTCAGGCCGACGTCGTCGAGGAGCTGACGCGCTCGTTCGCGGGCTTTGCGACTGGAGACGCCGGCGAGGACCAGCGGCACCTCCACGTTTTCGACTGCGCTGAGGTAGGGGACGAGATTCCGCCCGGTTTGCTGCCAGACGAAGCCGACCTGCGTCCGGCGGTACTCGACCATCTCCGGCTCAGAGATGGTCACGAGGTCGGCGCCGGCGACAAACGCGCGCCCGGCCGACGGCTTGTCCAGTCCGGCGACGAGATTGAGGAGCGTGCTCTTGCCCGAGCCGGAAGAGCCGACGATCGCCATCAGCTCGCCACGCTGGACCTTCAGGTCGAGGCCGCGCAGGGCGACGACCTCGAGGTTCGCCACCTTGTAGATCTTGAACAGGTCTTCGCAAAGGACGTGAGGGCCGGCGGCTGCTTCGGAATCCGGCGCCTGCTGGCTCACCGCGTTCCTTCCGGTCTCGCCGTCAGCGGATTCAGCACGAACACGCCGGGATGCTATCACAGCTCGCCCATCCGAAGGGCGCGGCTCACGGCGAGCCGGGAGAATAGCAGGACGAGGATGGCGCTCGTGGCGGCGACGACGATGCCGAGCAACACGTAGACGGTGACGATGGCGTCGACGCCCACTCTCGAGACAAGGGGCGGAATGGGCACGGCGCCGTTCTCGGTGATGCCCATCGAATCGATCATGAGCTCGCTCAGGGGAAAGCCAAGGAGCGTCCCGGCGACCACTCCCGAGACGACGACGAAGCACTGTTCGAACGAGACAACGCCGACGATCTGCCGCCCGGACATGCCCATCGTCCGAAGGATGGCGAATTCGAGCGAGCGCGCCTGCGCGCTCAGCCCCGCGTGCATGACGAAGCCGAGGCAACTCAGCAGCAGCACCGCCGCGAAGCAGAGGAAAAGGATCCCTTCCCAGCTCGCGGCGACGAGTGGGTCCGACGACTGCTCGGCCAGGACCTGGAGCCGGTTGACGACAGTTTCGGCCTGAACGCCTCTGGCGAGCAGGCTTGCCTGCGTGAGTTCGCTGCCGCTGTTGTCGCCGAGCCACGCCTCGTTCGGGAAGAACCCGTCGCTGCCCAGCGGCGCTCGCGTCGCCGCGGCGGCCAGGAGCGAGTAGTCGGCGAGGAGGAGGTGGCGGCTCGCCGAAGGCTCGTACGTTGGCAGCAGGTCGAACACGCCGGCGATGCGCAGCTTTACGTACTGGGCGTTGTAGTAGACGACGATTTCGTCGCCCACTTTGCGGCCCGTTGCGTCGAGGAACTTCCGATCGGTGACCACCGGGACGGGGCGGGCGTCGGTGATGCGCCGGAGCCCGACGACGACGGCGCTGCTCGGACCGCGCTGAAAGGTCAGCCTTGCGACAGTTCCCGACCGGCTGCCCGTCGCGGTCCCGCCGGTCAGTTGCCCGGGGGAGCCGACGGCCGAAACGCCGGTTATCAATTCGAAATGGGAAACGTCGTCGAGCGGATCGACGACGACCGCGGAGGGAAGTCCGGCGACGCCCCAGCCGGCCGGGAGCGCGGCGGCGTCGGTGACCTGGAGGTCGTCGAAGTAGGCGGTGTCCTGCTCGCTGAGCTGGGGCTGCTGGCCCGCGAGCCGGAGATAGAGCGCCTCGAAGCGCCGCGGTGACGCCAGCGCGGCGGCCGGGCCGCGGGTGTTGAGGGGCTTTGCCAGGTCGGCGGAGTAGAAGCTCCATTTGCCAACCGCCGGCACGCTTTCCGGGGCGAGGCGATAGTCCCAGAGGATGCCGTTTTCGGCTCGCAGGCGGACCCAGAGCGTCGCCGCCGTTGGCGGAACCGGGAGATTCGCCCAGACGCCGACGAATCGCGCGCCGGAAGGGATGGTGGGGGCATCAGGAAGAGCAGGCGGCGGAAGCTTCAGGCGGTTCATGAGAGTGGTAAGCGAGTCGTCCGTGAAATCGCCGCGCCAGTCGCTGATAGCGGCGAAGCGATCCGGGTCGACCGCGAGCGCGGTCACGCTGACCGAGCGAAATCGGTCGAGGTTGTAGTAGGCGTCCTGCCGCTGAGCCGCCGTGAAGTCCTTCGAGCCGGTGGCGGCGGCGATCGCCTGGTTGAAGTCGGCCACGGGTACGGCGTAGGGCTTGCGAACGTCCTGGATACGGACCTCGGCGCCGGCACGGTAGGCGGCGCGGTCGCGGTAACCCTGTTCGAGCGTCGCCCGGAAGCCGGCGGCGAAGACGCCCACGGCGGTCGTGAGGATGAGCAGGAGGATCAGCCGGCTGTGTTGAACCGGTGCGCGCACCATGCGCGCCAGGCCGAACGAGATGGTGGGGCCGCGCAAGGCCCTGGCGAGCCAGGAGACTCCGGCGAGGGCCAGGGGGAACAGCCGGAGGAAGACGAGCGCCGTGAACAGGATCAGGAGCGATGGCGTCGCCAGCCGGATCGGATCGACGGAGAGGCCGCCGAACAGGTCTTGCGTCGCGAACGATCCGTTCTGGCGGAGCTCGTAGAACGCGAACGCGCCGGCTACGGCCACGGCGAGGTCGAGGTGGTAGCGAAAGAACGCCGGTTGCCGGGGCGGCCGGGAGATCTCCTGCTTGTAGTGGGTGATGCTGTAGCGGCAGGCGCGGTAAGCCGGCCAGAGAATGGCGAGGAATGCGAGCGCCGCGCCGAGCCCGGCCATGCCCACGGCGCTCCACGAGAACGGTACGCGGAGGAGCGCGCCGCCGCTCAGGTCGTGGAACGGCGGCGTCAGGCCGAGGAGCACGATCGCGGCGACGGCGATGAGGGGGCCGGCAACGATGGCCCCGAGCGAGATCGCCAGCGCTTCCAACGCGAAAACGCCAACCACCTGCAATGTGCTCGCGCCGCGGCTCTTCAGCAGCGCGATCTCGCCTGCCTGGCGGTCGACAACCATGCTGCCGGCGACCGTGACGTAAAAAAGGACGACGCCGACGACCTGGAGCATGAGCACGAACAGCGGCAGGCGCGTGAAGAACAGCTTCTGGCGGTAGCTGGCAATGGTGTCGGGGAGGGCGGTGTCGACGCGGCTGTAGAGCACCTTGTCGGCGAGTGCCCGCGGCAATGCGCGAAGCCTGCCCTCCACTGCGTCGGAATTGCCGCTGTCGATCCGGCTTTTCTTCACGAAACCGACAGTCTGGACCGAGATGTCGAGGTCCGGCATGTAGCCGCCGACGTCGCGAACCATCACGGATTCGTCGATCTGGAAGAGGTACGTCGGCCAGCTTGGCGTGTCAGGAAGGAACGGCGTCTTCAGGCCGCCCCAGTACTCTTCCGACGGGTCGTTTGCGGCCACGAAGCCGACGACCGTGACGGTCATCGGCGGCGCCGGGCGGTATGGCGAGTGCAGCTCGAACGTGTCGCCGAGCGAGACCTTGAGGTTGGCTGCCGCCTCGGCGCCCATGAGAGCCTCGATCTGCGCCGGGTGCGTTGCATCGGCCGCCGTTGCCGCCGCAACCGGCATCCGGCCCTGGACGATATGCGCGTGGTCGAGGAGATCTTCGTGGAACTCGATCTGCGAACGCGGCCGGTTGTCGTCCTCGGGCACGGGCTCGCCCGGCGGGGTCAGGTAGAGCCCGCTGGTGAGGCCGTGGTGCACCGACCCGCCGATGATGCCGCCCGCGTAGGCCTGGAGCAGTTGGTCGGTGGTCTTGCGCCGGTAGTCGTATTCGCCGGTTGCGAGTTTGCCACTCGATGCGAGGATCTTGATGTCGAGCGAGATTGGCGGCGTCGCCTCGAGCGCGTGCTTGAGGCCAAGGTCGCGGATGGCGTCCGAATAGAGGAAGACGCTGGACATCAGGGCGGAGGACAGGAACACGCCGGCGCACAGCGCCAGGACGAGCCGCCAGTGCCCGAGGCCTCGGCGGGCAACCAGGCGCAGGATGACGACGAAACTGCTCAGAACGGCCTGTCCTTCCGCGGCCACAGTCTACAGAAGCTGGACGGAAAGCGAGTGGGGCTCGCCGGCTTCAGTAGGTCGCGGTAGAGTGCCCGCCGATGACCTTCTTCGCGATCCTGCGCCTGGGGCTCCGACAGAGCCTGGCCTCGAAGAGGATGCTGGCCCTGCTGGCGCTGGGAGTTTTCGTCTCGGCAACGCTCCTGGCCAGTGCGCCGATCTACGCGCGGGCGATGGCCGACCTGGGACTCACCTTCACGGTGAGAGAAGAGCTGCGCTCGCAGCCGGGAACGCAGGTGCTCGCCGACAACGTTTCCCTCGCGACTTCGAGAGGAGAGACGCTGCGAGCGGCGGTCGAGCGCCGGATCGACGAGCGGATCGGGTGGTTCCGGGCCTCGCAGTCGAGGTATACCCAGCTCGGCCGGTTCGGGGTCGCGCGCCCCGGTGATCCGCAGCACCCGGGGCTCTTCCAGGCGCAGCCGCAATCGATCACGGGCTACGAGGCTCACGTCCGGGTGGTGAGCGGAAGCCTGCCGCAGCCCACTGGGCCCGGCCAGCCGCTGCAACTCGCGATCAGCAGCCAGGAGGCGACGGTCGCGAAGCTGAAGGCCGGGGACGCCATCGAGCTGCGCGAGAACTTCGACACCTGTGAACGCATCCTGCCGAACACCGACCCGCCGCCACCCCCGCCGCCGTGTGACCCGACCGCAACCGTTTCGTTCGCGCTGCCCGCCCTGATCACAGGGGTGATAGAACCGCTGGACCCGAACGACCAGTTCTGGATGCGGCCTGTTGGCAGCTACTTCGTTCCTTTCCGGCTCGACATCCCCGACGTTGGGCCGATCCTGCCGATGTTCACCGACGAGCGCTCGATCCTGGAGGGGTTCGGCGCCGACCACCCGGAGTACCGCGCGAACTTCGCCTGGCACGTAATCGCCCAGCCCTCGGTGCTCAACCGGAACAACTTCCAACTGGCGCGCCGCGACATCGACGGCCTTTCGGCTGACGCGCAGCTGCTGGGCGGGTGGGCGTTTAGCCCACTGGGCGGGACGCTCGCGCATTACGGCGTGAGCGCCGACTACCAGCAGACGCCTCTGACGCTGTTGCTGCTCGAAATCACCGCTATTGCGCTTTTCTACGTCGGGCTGGTGGCAGCCATCGTGGTCGAGCGGCAGGCGGGCGAGATCGCGTTGTTCCGAAGCCGGGGAGCGAGCCTCGGGCAGATCGCGGCCATCTCACTTGGGCAGGGTCTCGGGCTGGGGCTCCCTGCGATCGTCCTGGCGCCGTTCATCGCAGCGGGGACCACGGCGCTGCTCGGTCTGACGCCGGTGTTCGCGGACGCGAGCGGCGGTGAGCTGCTGCCGGTGACGATCCCGGCCTTCTCGTTCGCGGCGGCGGCGGCCGGCGCCGGCCTCTCGCTGGTCGCGTTGCTTCTCCCGGCAATTGTCGTGGCGAGGCGGTCGGCGGCGAACCAACGCCGGGTGGAGACACGGCCCGGGCCGTCATTGATTCACCGGTACTACCTCGACCTGGTGTTCGTGGCGGTCGCGGCGCTGGTTCTCTACGAGGTGCGCCAGCGCCAGAGCGTCTTCGTGCCGTCGGCGGCGGGCGGTCTCGGCAGCGACCCGCTCCTCCTCGCATCCCCCGCCCTGCTGATCGGGGCTGCTTCGGCGCTGGTCTTACGCCTCTATCCCATCGTCTTGCGGGTTGTCGCGAAGGTGGCTCTCCCTGCCGCCGGATTGAGCGTCGCGCTGGCGCTCACCCAGGTCGTCCGGAATTCGAAGCAGTACACGCGGCTGACGCTGCTGCTCTTGATGGCCGTGGCCGTCGGCGCCTTCGCCGCCAGCTACGCGTCGACCACGAACCGTTCGTATAGCGATCGCGCCGGTTACCAGACTGGCGCCGACCTTCGTGTCGCGGCGCCCACCAACAGCCGGTTCGTGGGCATGGCGAGAGCATTCGATAAGTCGATCTCGTCCATCGGCGGCGTCGAGACAGCCACGACGGTCATTCGCGCCGACGGTGGCGTTGCAAGTATCGGCGCGACGAACAAGCCGTTCCAGGTGCTCGGAGTCGATCCGGCGGCCGCCGCGAAGGTGTTGTGGTGGCGAAGCGACTTCGCGAGCACCGGACTGGGGCCGTTGCTCGATTCACTCTCCGCGCCGGCGGTGATTCCGGGGCGGCCGCTGACCGGAGATGTCCGTTCGATCAGCGCGTGGGTCAAGGGCGAGAAGGATCTCCACCAGATGACACTCTGGGCCCGCTACC
>JAKALX010000059.1 GCA_021823905.1 Chloroflexota bacterium
TCGCACGAGGCCAGGTCGGCGGGCTTCCGAGCCTGCAAGCGCTGCCAGCCTGCGTCCACCACGGCCGGCGCCGAGCACTTCAGGGCTATCGAAGCGGCCTGTCGCGCCATCCGCGAGAGCGAGACGGCGCCCGCCCTGGTCCAGCTCGCAGCCGCGGCCGGTTTCAGTGCCTCTCACTTTCACCGTCTGTTCAAGCAGGTCACCGGCATCACCCCCGGCGCCTACGCCAGGGCGCACCGGCTGAACCGGTTCGCCGAGATGCTCGATGCCGGCCAGTCCGTTTCCGCCGCGGTTTATGACGCAGGCTATCAGTCGATCTCGCGCGTCTACGACCCTTCGTCGGCGATGGGCCTCGGAATGACCCCTGCTGCCCGCCGCCGTGGCGGGCAGGCGCAGCTGATCCGCTTCGCGACCGCGCCCTCGCCCATCGGTTTCGTGCTTATCGCCGCGACCGAACGCGGCGTCTGTTCGGTCACGTTTGGCGACAATCCCGAAAACCTCGTGGCTGATCTGCGCCTGCGCTTCCCCGCCGCGACGATCCATGCCGACGCCGCAACGCTCAAAGACTGGACCGAGAGGGTGGTCGCGTTCATCAAGACGCCGGCGGCGGGCGAGCCCGACCTGCCCCTCGACGTCCGGGGTACCGCGTTCCAGGGCCTTGTCTGGCAAGCGCTCCGCCGGATTCCAATCGGGACGACCACGACCTACTCCCGGATCGCCGAACAACTGGGACGCCCATCTGCGGCGCGCGCGGTCGCGCGGGCCTGCGCGAGCAACCCGGTCGCCGTGGTCATCCCGTGCCATCGAGTTGTGCGAAGCGATGGCGCACTCGCGGGCTACCACTGGGGCGCCGAACGGAAGCGCGCCCTCCTCGCCCGAGAGGCAGCGGCCGCCACGACCCAGGCCGACGGCCCGGGTTAGCCCGGCTTACGACGATTTCGCACCCGCCGCGGGACGATCCTACGTCTGCACGCCCGACTGCAGCAGCACCCCGTTGTGAATCAGGAAACTGCGCACCGTGTTGCCCCACTTCGCTTTTCGGAAGCGCGAACCCTCCACCGCGTCCTGCCAATCCTGGATGAGCGCGGCATAGCGGTTGCGGCCCTGGATCCGGATCCGCCGCTGCCCGTCCTTGAGCATCGTCGTCTCCTTGACAATCTGGTCCGGGTCGCGCCCCACGTGCAGGCAAAAGGCTTCGAAGATGGGAAACCGCTCCGGGTCGTCGGTCTCGGGATCGCCTCCCCAGTGCTGGCGCAACCCGTCCATCCAGGTCTGCACGCTGGCGTATTCGAGCATCGGCTTGAGGATGACTTCGGGCTGCGCTTCGCTTTCGGTCATCGTCCCTACATCGGGAGCCCGTACTGCTCGGCCAGCTTCTTGATCTCGGCGATGCGCTTCGGATCGTGCGGCTTCGCCGGCTCCTGGATCATCTTCGCCGCCTTCAGCTCCTCGGTCACCGCCGGGTCGCGCCGGAACGGCTTCCCGTAGGCGCCCTCGTAGTAGAGCTCCTCGAACGGGGGCCGCGGCCGCTGGCCACCGCCGTCCCACGACTCGGCCGGATAGCCAACGAGGATCGTGGACAGCGGGATCCACTCCTCCGGCACGTTGAACACTTCGCGCAGCACCGCGCCGTTGAGCGTCACCAGGCACACGCCCAGGCCCTCGTCCACCCCCGTGAGCAGCGCCTGGGTCATCGCCCCGCCCACGTCGAACGTCGAGGCGATCGGGTAGCCCGGCCCCTTCGTCATCGGCTCCAGGATCTGCGGGTAGACGAAATCGTCGACGAACTTGTGGCTCCAGCCGTGCGTCGGCGCGAGCGCCCCTACGTCGACCAGTTCCTTCAACCGCGAGCCCTTGATCTTGTTGACGATGCTCAGGTCGTTGAACCAGTGGATATGCACCGGCGCCAGGTCCACGTTCAAGGCGGCCACGGGCGTCTTCAGCCGGTTGAACTGGTCGTCGGTCAGATCCTTGCGAAACGCCACGATCGCCCGCGCCCATTGCGCGTTCACCGCGCACGAAGCCAGCCGCGCTGCCTCGAGCATCTTCTGGATCTTCTCGTGCTCAACCGGGCGGTCCGGGTCGAAAAAGCGGATGGAACGGCGGCGTCCGATCACTTCCTTGAATTCCAACGCAAACCTCCGGATGGCGAGATGGCGGCATTGTTCGCTCGTGGGTGGGCCAAGTCAAGGATCGCGGCCTGCCCTGGCGTTGGCGAACTGAGCCTCATGGCTTTCGCGCCTACGGCGACCTTCTCCAAGTCGCCGGCATACCTTGGTTCGTGGACCGGCCCCGACGGAATGCTTGGCCGGGCGCGCGTCATGGAGTGGTATGCTTTGATTAATCGGCCTCCGGAGGAGTTCCTACGTCCGAGGGTGCCCCTCCGCTTGCGATCGACGTGGATGACTACGAAGGCACACATGTCACATGTGATGCGTCCCGATGGACCAGCAAGATTGACGTGAACCACCCCGAGCTTTCGGGAAAACAAGCCGAAGTCTCGGAAGCAATCGCCAATCCCGAGATCGTGCTACAAGACCGTGACTACCCAAACCGTCGCCACCTTATCCGTCGAAACGCGGAATCTCTTTACATCGCGGCCGTGATAGAGTACCGCTACTCTCGCGGAACCATCACCGGGCGTCTAGTTACAGCCTTCGTGAGATCCCGGCTCAGGCCCGATGACCAGGTGCTCTACGTGAAGGTTCGGAGGTAAGCGCATCATGCGGCCAACGCGCATGCCCTCAGTCAACCTTGAGGGATTCAGCCATCTTCTCTTCGTCTATGACGACGAAGATGACGTTGCCTACATTCATCTCGATGGGCCTCGCCCCGCCATGACCGAGCGTGTGGACGACGGATGGTATCTACGGCTGGCGGACGACGCGATCGTGGGCATGGAACTTCACGGACTCAAGCGCATCTTCCTGAGCACGCCCTTTTATTCATCTGTGTTCCAACCGGCCATCCATGAGCTCGAAGAGTTCACTGGAGGTTCGTTTGAAGCTGGTGGCTTGAGTGCCGCCGGGCATATTGACCAGTTACCCCGCACAACCCACCTGCTGATTCTCATGATTGGCCAGGCGGTCGTGAAGTACGAGGCCGTGCGCCAGTCAGAATTCGAGGACGCCGGGCGAGCGTTACTCGCTTCCCCATCCTAGATCGAGCCTCAGGCGATCAAGTGAGCCCAAGGAACCCCGCGCCTGACCGAGTTGGCCGCTGCCGTCGGAAAAGCGATCATCGTGGGCGCCCGCCCAGCACCGGTAGGTTGAGGAACTGCAACCACGGAAATCGACCGTCGGGCAAGGCCAGCGGAACCCGCCGGAAATCTTCACACAGAATCAAACTGACCCACTACCACCTCTTGACGTCTCGCCAAAACCTTGCCACGATGGAAAAGGAGAAGTTTGCCCAAAACCAACCCTGGTTTGTATTCATTCGGCCCGTACGAAGGGCCTAGAGGAAGGTTTTCTTACGCATGAGTGACGACACCCTGACTGAGCGCTCGACCTCCGCCGACGGCGCGGTCATCGACAGTGTGCTCAGTCGCCTCTCGAACGCTGATTTCGAAGAGGCCGAGGACGACAGCGTCGAAGCTGTTGTCGATGAGGACGACGAAACCGCGCTCGAGGCCGAAGAGGAAGAAGAGGAAGAAGAGGACACGAGCCTCGCCCTTCTCACCGAGGAATCCGAAGGCATCGACGACCCGGTCCGCATGTACCTCCGCGAGATCGGCAAGGTCTATCTCCTTACCGCCGACGACGAAAAGCACCTCGCCCGCCAGATGGAGGAGGGACTCCACCTCCAGGCCATCGAGTCGGCGTACGTCGACGCCTACGGCCACCCGCCGTCCGCTGCGCGCGTCGCCGTCTCCCTGCTCGAACAGTGGGCCGGGTTGCTGTCCGTCTTCAAGGAAGCCAAGAAGTTCATCGACGACTACGACCGTCTCGTCCCCGAAAAGCGCGACGAAAACGGTCAGCTCATGCGTGCTCCCAAGTGGCGCAACGCCGCCGGGCCCAAGCTCAAGAATTTCAAGTACTCCGAGGTCCTCGGCGACGCCCAGTTCCGCGGGCTCATCGACGGCGAGATGGACCTCGACTTCCGCCAGCACGTCGTCAACAAGCTCAAGATCGCCGAAGAAGACGCACACCTGCGCATCGTCCAGCTCTCGACCGTCACCCATATCCTCAACGCCGATCTCGTCGCCCAGATGGGCGAGGAAGCCGGCGGCGAGGACGAGCTCGTTCCCCCGGTCGACGGTCTAGTCGAAAAGCTCGCCCCCCTCGAGGAGAAGCTCGGCTACCACTTCGACGCCATCAAGCGGAACGGCACGAAAGCCGAGAAACGCCTCACCGAGGCCAACCTCCGCCTCGTCGTCTCCGTGGCGAAGAAGTACATCGGCCGCGGTATGTCGCTCCTCGACCTGATCCAGGAAGGCAACATCGGCCTCATCCGCGCCGTCGAAAAATTCGACTACCGCAAGGGCTACAAGTTCTCGACCTACGCCACCTGGTGGATCCGCCAGGCGATCACACGCGCCATCGCCGACCAGGCCCGCACGATCCGCATCCCGGTCCATATGGTCGAGACGATCAACAAGCTCGTCCGCGTCAGCCGCCGCCTCGTCCAGGAGTACGGCCGCGAGCCCACAAGCGAAGAGATCGCCCGCGGCATGACCGAGAGCGGCAAGCCCGACGCTTCCCAGGCCTACACGCCGGAGCGCATCCGGGAGATTCAGAAGGTCTCCCAGGAGCCCGTCTCGCTCGAAACGCCAATCGGCGAAGAGGAAGACAGCCACCTCGGCGACTTCCTCGAAGACCCGACCGCGCTCGCGCCCGCCGAAGCCGCCAGCCAGCAGCTCCTGCGCGAGCAGGTCGAAGACGTGCTCGCCAGCCTCACCAGCCGTGAACGGCGCGTCCTCCAGCTCCGCTTCGGGCTCGAAGACGGCCGTAGCCGGACGCTCGAGGAGGTCGGGCGCGAGTTCGGCGTCACCCGCGAGCGCATCCGCCAGATAGAGGCGAAAGCCCTCCGCAAGCTTCGCCACCCCAGCCGCAGCCGCAAGCTCAAGGACTACCTCGACTAGCGTGGCCGCGGGCCGCGACACACCCCAGAGAAGCCAGCCGCCACTCCCCCCAGGGACGACGGCTGGCTTCTTTCATTTCTCCCCGCGCTGACACCACCGGGCCCGGGTTGACGCCGCGCTGACGGCCACGTCGCGCAAGCTCGCTGATACCGCGTACCGTGGAAACGATGGCTGTCATCCTCTACTCTCACCATCGCTGAAGCAGCTGCCGGGTGGTCAAGAAGTTTCTTGACGAGCGCCAGGTAGCCTACGAGCTGCAAGACGTCCTCCGCGACGAGGCGGCGGCGCGGGAGTTTGTGGCCCTTGGCGGGCGCGTCCCGCCGCTCATCGTGATCGACGGCGAACAGATCCATGGCTTCCAGCCCGACGCCATCGAAGCCGCGCTTGCCAGACTCGAATCGCGCTGAACGCACAAGGAGATCTCCATGCCCGCCGCTCCCCGCCTGCTTTCCTCCAAGACCGTCTATACCGGCCGCCTCTTCGACGTCGAGCTCGACGAGCTCGAAATGGACGGTGGCGTGGTTACAAAGCGCGAGATCCTTCGCCATCCCGGCGCCGTCTGCATGGTTCCCGTCACCACGGCCGGTGAGCTCTTGTTCGTCACCCAGTACCGGCACGCGGCCGGCGGCCTTCTGCTCGAACTGCCCGCCGGGACGTTGGAGAAGGGCGAGGAGCCGCTCGCCGCTGTGTCTCGCGAGCTGCAAGAAGAGGTCGGGCAGAAGCCCGGCCGGATCGTCTCGATGGGCGGGTTCTATGTGGCGCCCGGCTACACCACCGAGTACATCCACCTCTTCGTTTGCGACCAGCTCGTTCCGTCGGTCCTCGACGGCGACGAGGACGAGGACATCGAGATCGAGCAACTGAGCGCGGCCGAAGCCCTCGCTGCCATCGACGCCGGGCGCATCCGCGACGCCAAGTCCGTCATTGGCGTCCTTCGATGGCTTCGATCTTTGAATCGATAGGTCCGGGTACGTTCTATAGCTCTAATGTATGTCACGTGATTGATGGCCCCATGGCACGCGCGTAGGATCTGCCGGGGGCCGGACAGTAGCGCCTCGCCGTGCGCGGCCCCGCGGGGACGCCTCCGCGCCGCTCTCCGCGAACCGGCCATAAGCACGTTGCCCAGGAGATGAGGATGGTCTCTCAGACGACCGGTCGCGGGAGGGCCGAACATATCCCCACGATCCGCGGCAGGAACGGTCAGCGTTTCTGGCTCGCTGATTTCTACGGATCGGCCATCGGCAAAAAGGCCGTGATGGCCATCACGGGCATCCTGTTGCTCGGCTTCGTCCTCGTGCACATGATCGGCAACCTCAAGCTCTACCTGGGCGAAGAGCACCTGAACGCCTACGGCGAATACCTGCGCGAAATCGGCGAGCCGATCCTGCCCCACACCGGCTTCCTCTGGATCATGCGCTCCGCCCTCATCCTGGCGTTCATCCTCCACATCCACGCCGCAGCTACCCTCACCGTCCTCAACCGCAAAGCGCGGCCACAGAAGTACCTCGGCGGCCGGGACTACGCCGCCGCGAGCTACGCCGCCCGCACCATGCGCTGGTCCGGCGTCATCGTCGGCCTGTACCTCGTCTTCCACCTCATGGACATGACCTGGGGCTGGCACGTCGTTCACTCCAACTTCCAGGACGGCAAGCCCTACGAAAACCTTCTCCATAGCTTCGCGCCCGAGCGATGGCCGGTTTCGGTCATCTATATCGTGGCCAACGTGCTGCTCGGCATCCACATCTATCACGGCGCCTGGAGCCTGTTCCAGTCGCTCGGCTGGAACAACCCCCGATTCAACCTGTGGCGCAACTGGTTCGCGAAGGTCTTCGCGGCAGTGATCGTGATCGGCAACGTCTCGTTCCCGATCGCCGTGCTCACCGGCATCGTCTCCTAGGAGGGCCCGCATGACCACGGACACTGCCACGCTTGCTTCGAACGCCCCCGACGGTCCACTCGCCGATAAGTGGAACACCCACCGCGCCAACATGAAGCTGGTCGCTCCACAGAACCGGCGCAAGTTCGACATCATCATCGTCGGGACCGGTCTCGCCGGTGGCGCCGCCGCCGCAACCCTGGGCGAGATGGGCTACAACGTCAAGGTCTTCTGCTACCAGGACAGCCCGCGGCGCGCGCACAGCATCGCCGCCCAGGGCGGCATCAACGCTTCGAAGAACTACAAGAACGACGGCGACTCCGACTACCGCCTCTTCTACGACACCATCAAGGGCGGCGACTATCGCGCCCGCGAGTCGAATGTCTACCGGCTCGCCGAGATCAGCCGGAACATCATCGACCAGTGCGTCGCCCAGGGCGTGCCCTTCGCGCGCGAATACGGCGGCCTCCTCGATACGCGTTCGTTTGGCGGCGCGCAGGTCTCGCGAACGTTCTACGCCCGTGGCCAGACTGGCCAGCAGCTTCTCCTCGGCGCCTACCAGGCCCTCACCCGCCAGATCGAAGTCGGCACCGTCACCATGTATCCGCGCACCGAGATGCTTGACCTGGTCGTCAAAGACGGCAAGGCGGCGGGCATCGTCGTACGCGACCTCGTCACCGGCGAAGTCTCCAGCCACTCAGCCCACGCCGTGGTGTTGGGCACGGGCGGCTACGGCAACGCATTCTTCCTCTCGACGAACGCCAAGGGCTGCAACGCCACCGCCATCTGGAGAGCGCACCGCAAGGGCGCCTATTTCGCGAACCCCTGCTACACGCAGATCCACCCGACCTGCATTCCCGTCAGCGGCGACCACCAGTCCAAGCTCACGCTCATGAGCGAGTCGCTTCGCAACGACGGCCGCATCTGGGTTCCCAAAGACAAGAACGAAACCCGGACCGCGAACGCCATCCCCGAAGACGAGCGTGACTACTACCTCGAGCGGATCTATCCCGCCTTCGCCAACCTCGTCCCGCGCGACGTCGCCTCTCGCGCCGCCAAGCGCATGGTCGACGCCGGCCACGGCGTCGGCCCCCTCAAGAACGGCGTCTATCTCGACTTCAAGTCCGCGATTGAGCGCCTCGGCCGCGAGACCATCGAGCAGCGCTACGGCAACCTCTTCGACATGTACGCCAACATCGCCGGCGAGGACCCGTACAAAGTTCCGATGCGCATCTATCCGGCCGTCCACTACACCATGGGTGGCCTCTGGGTCGACTACAACCTCATGAGCAACCTGCCCGGCCTGTTCGTCATCGGCGAGGCCAACTTCAGTGACCACGGCGCGAACCGGCTCGGCGCCAGCGCGCTCATGCAGGGCCTCTCCGACGGCTATTTCGTCCTCCCCGCCACGCTCCCCAACTACCTGGCCGGCATGCTCGGCACGCCCGCGCCCGATCCCAGCTCGGCGGAGTTCAAAGCGGTCGAATCCGAGGTCCAGGACCGGGTGAGCAAGCTGTTGAGCATCAACGGCAAGCAGACGGTCGACGCCATCCATCGGCGCCTCGGAAAGGTGCTCTGGGACAACTGCGGCATGGGCCGCAACGCCGAGGGACTGCGCACCGCGCAGAAGGAGATCGCCGCGCTCCGGGAAGAGTTCTGGAGCGACGTCAAGGTGCTGGGCAGCGGCGCCGATTTCAACCAGTCCCTCGAAAAGGCCGGCCGGGTCGCCGACTTCTTCGAGCTCGGCGAGCTCTTGGCCCAGGACGCTCTCGACCGCGAGGAATCGTGCGGCGGCCACTTCCGCGAGGAGCACCAGACGCCCGAGGGCGAGGCGCTCCGCGACGACGAGCACTTCTCCTATGTCGCCGCCTGGGAGTTCGGCGGCACCGGCAAGCCTGGCGTCCTCCACAAGGAACAGCTCACGTTCGAATACGCCCATCCGACGCAGAGGAGCTACAAGTGACGATCTCCCTCACCCTCAAGGTCTGGCGTCAGAAGGGTCCAAACGCGGCCGGCGGCTTCGAGACCTATTCCGTTCCCGACGTGAACGAGGACATGTCCTTCCTCGAAATGCTCGACGTCGTCAACGAAGACCTCATCACCAGCGGCAAGGAGCCCATCGCCTTCGACAGCGACTGCCGCGAGGGCATTTGCGGCATGTGCGGCGTCGTCATCAACGGCCGCCCGCACGGGTCCGTCGCCCACGTCACAACCTGCCAGCTGCACATGCGCAACTTCCGGACGGGCGACACCATCGTCGTCGAGCCGTGGCGAGCGAAGTCATTCCCGATCATCAAGGATCTCGTCGTCGATCGCACCGCGTTCGACCGGATCATCCAGTCCGGCGGCTTCATCAGCGCCTCGACGGGCTCGGCGCCCGATGCGAACGCCACGCTCGTCCCGAAAGCCGTTGCGGACAAGGCGATGGACGCGGCCGCGTGCATTGGCTGCGGCGCCTGCGTCGCGGCCTGTCCGAACGGCGCGGCCCAGCTGTTCACGTCGGCGAAGGTCTCGCACCTCAACGTGCTGCCGCAGGGCCAGCCCGAGCGCTGGGCGCGTGTCGCGTCGATGGTCGACACGATGGAGGAGTACTTCGGCAGTTGCACTAACTTCGGCGAGTGCGAGGCCGTCTGCCCCGCCAGCGTCAGCATCAACTTCATCGCCCAGATGAACCGCGATTACCTGCGGGCGAAGTTCAAGGACCGCCGCAGCCTCGTCCGCGCCGCCGACGTCGCCAACGACGAGGGCTGATCCAGAGGTCGTGGCAAGACGGCCGGCGTCGCGTTACCCTCGGCACGATGGGACATCGCAAGAATCGCAAGCGCGAGCGGCGTGGCGGCCAGGGCGTCGCCGACGGCGGCTTTCAGCCGGGCCTGGACAGCGAGTGGCTGCTCCTCAACAACGACCTTGACCCGTTCGACGCGCTGGTCACCGCCAACCCGCCGGCCAGGCTGGAGGCCGTGAAGGTCTGTGGCGGCTGCAAGGAATTCGTCGAAGACCAGGAAGGCGGCCGGGGCACCTGCCTTCACCCGGGCAGCGGCATCCTCTCGCCCTGGACCGACACCCAGGCCTGCGCCTTCTACATCCGCAGCGGCCGCCGCTGAACCTTCAGATCCGTCGCACGATCGCTTCCACCACCCGCGCGCAGTCGAGCATCTCCGGGATCACCAGGTACTCGTCTTTCGTGTGCTGGTTGTAGCCTCCGCGCCCGATGACCACGCTCGATATCCCATGCCCCCGAAAAACGTTCCCGTCCGTTCCGCCGCCCACCGGATGCGGATCGGGCGTCATCCCCATGTCCCGGAGCACGCCGAAGAGCAGGTCGGCCGCTGGGTCGCCGGGCTCCAGCCGGTAGCCTGGGTAGCCCATCGCGAACGTGCTCTCGATCCGCGCGTCCGGATGCCGCGACTGGACCTCATCCAGGCGCGCCTTCGAGCGCGTCACGAGGCCGTCGACCTTCTCGAACTCCATCGAGCGCATCTCGCCCTCGACCTTGCAGTAGTCCGGGACTGCGTTGACCACGAGCCCGCCCTGGATCCGCCCGACGTTCCCGGTCGTTTCGAAATCCAGCCGCCCCTGGGGAAGACCGAGCACCGCCTCGGCCGCGATCGTGATCGCCGGCACGCCTTTCTCCGGCTCCAGGCCGGCGTGCGCCGACTTCCCGTGTACCTCGACGACGTAGCCGAACGAATACGGCGCGGCGCCCTGCACGCTCGACGGCGGTCCGCCACTGTCGATCACGATCGCGACCTTCGCCGAAAGACGGCTGTAGTCCATGTTCGCCGCGCCCTTGAGGCCAACCTCTTCGCCCCGGCTGATCGCGACCTCGATCGGCCGCGTCGCAGCGCCGTCCTCGATCGCCGAGCGGATGACCTCCAGGATCACCGCGCAGCCGGCCTTGTTGTCCGCGCCGAGGATCGTCGTCCCGTCGCTCCGGATGATGTCCGCGCCGTCCCAGACCGGCGTGATCCCACGCCCCGGCTCAACCGTGTCCATGTGCGCCGACAACACCACGGGCTCGCCAACACCCTCGCGGCGCCCTAGGACGTTCCCGTAGCTATCCTGCGACACCGTCACACCGAGCGCGCCGAACCGCCGCTCCAACTCGGCCGCAATCGCGTCTTCGTCGCCAGACGGCGAGTCGATGGCAACGAGCTCGAGGAATGTCTGGACGATACGGTCGCGGTTGATCATGGCGTGCGCTCCGATTGAAGGTCGCCTCAGCATACGGCCGAAGAGCGCCTGCCGGCATCGTTAACGCGTCATTCATCGTCCTACCCGACAATAGGCACATGACGCAGACAACAGCCACGAGGGAGATCCCCCTCGAAATCGCACACAACGTGCGCCACCTGGGCGGCTATCCGGCCCGGAACGGCTCGCGCACCAGCGACTCCACGATCCGCTCCGCGGGCCTTCACCGCCTGACTCCCGGCGGCCTGGCCACCCTCGCCGACGCCGGCGTGAAGGTGATCGTCGACCTTCGTTCGGCGGCGGAACGTCAGCGCGACGTCACGCCCGCGGTCGAGCCGTTCGGCATGCAGCGCATCGACGCCCCCGTGTTCGAAGAGGACGCCTCCCCGGCCGGACTCGGCAAAGCGTTCCAGGGTTTCGCGCCCGTCTATCGTTCCATGCTCGAGACTGGCCAACCCGCGTACCGCGCGCTGTTCGAGACGATCGCCGCCACCGACGGCCGAGTCCTGTTCCACTGCGCCGCGGGCAAGGACCGCACCGGCGTCGCCTCCGCGCTGCTTCTTGAGTTGGCCGGTGTGGACGACAACCTGATCGCCGAAGACTTCGCCCTCTCGGCCATGCTCCTCGCGCCGGTGTTCGACGACTGGCTCCCGCGCATGCGCGAGCGCGGCATCGACGAGTCACGGGCGCGCGGGCTGCTGGCCGCCGAACCCGCCGACATCAACGCCACCCTGGCTTACGTCCGAGATCGCTACGGCGACGCGGAAGGCTACATGACCGACATCGGAATGGCCCCCTCCGCCATAGCGGAGCTCCGCCAGAAGCTGATCGCCTGACCTATTTCGCCGCGACCTTCGCCGAGCTGCCGGTCTCGATGCCGACGCCCGCCAGCAGGGCATGAACACGCCGCATGTTCTGAATGATCCGTGCCGCCTCGTGGCCCAGGACTGCCTGCTTGCCGTCGCAGAGCGCCTCCGCCGGGTTCGAATGGATGTCGAACTCTACTCCGTGCGCGCCCGCTGCGATGAAGCCGTAGGCGACCCGTTCCACGAGCTTCCGGTCGCCGGAGCTGTGGCTGGGATCGGCGATCAGCGGCAGGTGCGACTTCGACCGCACGAGGGGGATCATCGAGATGTCCGCCGCGAAGCGCGTTTCTGTCTCGAACGCCTTGATTCCGCGGTAGCAGAGGATCACGTTCCGGTTGCCGTGCCGCGCGCTTCGCCCCTCGCGGTCGATTCCCGACATGATGTACGCCGCCGCCGAGAGCCACTCGTTCATGTCGTTGCCGAAGCCGTGCTTGAGAATCACGGGCACGTCGAGTGTCGAGAGTTCCTCCAGCAGCGGCGAGTACTGGGCGCTGCGGGCGCCCACCTGGATAACGTCGATGCCAGCCTTCAGGAACGCGTCGAGGTGCCGCAGGTCGATGAGCTCGGCCACCACGGGCAGCCCGGTTTCCCGCTTCATCGCCGCCGCGATCTCCAGCCCGCGGCTCAATTCGAGCCCGCGATAGTCATACGGGCTCGTCCGCGACTTGTCCGGGAACGTGCGCAGGATGTCGACGCCCGCCTCCTTCGACATCCGCGCCGAGTCAAGGGCTTGCTGCTCCGTCTCGATCGCGCAGGGACCGCCGAAAACGGTG
>JAKALX010000060.1 GCA_021823905.1 Chloroflexota bacterium
CCTCGCGGGGTACGAACTGCTCGACCCGCTCTTCGCCGTCCTGGGCCTGTTGCGGGCGGGCGCGAAAGAGTACTTCCAGGAACGTCTCGATGTCGCGCATGTCGGTGGGATCAGCTCCGGGACGACGATTTCGGATGCGGTGAGGGTCGAGATAATCTCGCGGATCACCGAAGACGAGATCGAGCGCCGGATCGAGGCGCGCCGCGCCGCTCGGGCGGAGAAACAGTACGCCGAGGCGGACCGGATCCGCAAGGAGCTCGATGCGGCGGGCGTCCTCCTCGAGGACGGCAAGGCCGGAACCACGTGGAAGTACAAGGAATGACCCCGGCCGTTGGGATTCCCGCGAACGCGAAACAGCTCGCCGCCCTCGTGAAAGAAGGCGAAGGTCCGACTCTGGAGTTTAAGCGCTCGACGGGAGAGTTGAAGGAAGGCATGCGGACGCTCTGCGCCTTTCTGAACGGCTCCGGCGGCATGGTGCTCTTCGGCGTCCGTCCGGAAGGCGCCATCGATGGGCAGACCGTCTCCGACCAGACGCTCCGCGATGTCGCTCAAGCCGCCGATCGCTTCGAGCCTCCCGTCGACGTCTCCATCCACCGCATCAAGCTCAAGGAAAACAGCGAAATCCTCGCTCTGTCGACCGACGCTGCACGTGACATCCGACCGTTCACCTATGAAGGCCGGGCCTATGAGCGCGTGGGGAGCACGACGCGTCGGATGCCGCAGACCAAATACGAGTGTATGCTCGTCGAGCGCGGCCATGCCAAACGCCGCTGGGAGAACCTTCCAGCCGAGGGACTGGCGCTGAAGGACCTGGATCGCAAGGAAATCCTGCGAACGCGCGAGCTGGCCATTCAGCAAAACCGGATCTCGCCGGACACCCGCCGCAACATCGGGGAGATCCTTGACCGGCTGGGCCTGCGGGCGAACAGCGTCATCACACAGGCCGCCCATGTGCTTTACGGGAAGAGATTCCTGCCGGACTACCCGCAGTGTCTTCTCAAGATGGGGCGATTCCGGGGCACCGAGATCACCGGCGAGATCGTGGACAACCGGCAGGAGCACATGAACGCCTTCGCCATGGTGCGCGAAGGGATGGCATTTCTCGAACGGACCATGCCGCTGGGCGCGCGCTTTCCTGAGGGGAAAATATTCCGGGAGGATCGGTTCCCGGTTCCGCTGGACGCCCTCCGCGAAATCCTTCTCAACGCCGTTATGCACCGGGACTACTCCCACTACTCCGGCTACGTTGCCATCGTGGTTTTCGATGACCGGATCGAAATCCGAAGCTACGGACGCCTTCCCAACGGCATCACTGTGAAACAACTGTCGGGGCGGCATGATTCGAAGCCGACCAACCCTCTGATTGCCGGTGCGTTCCACCGTACGGGAGCGGTGGAGGTTTGGGGCCGGGGCACCAACCGGGTTATCGCCATGTGCAAGCAGTACGGTGCGCCTCCGCCGGAATTCGAGGAACGGCAGGGTTTTCTGATCGTCACATTCAAAGCGCAGTTGGTCGCCGAAGGTGCGGCAGAGACTTCCGGGGTCCAGCCAGGCCAACGTCGGGACCAGACAACCGAACAAGTCACCGTACAAGTCGGCGGACAAGTCACCGGACAAGTGGCCGAGCAAGTTCTGCGATTTTGCCAGGTCCCCCGAAAGGCCAGCGAGATTCGAGAACTGTTGCACCTGAAGCATAGGGAGACTTTCACTGACAATTATTTACGCCCGTTGCTGGAAAAAGGCTGGTTGGAACCCACCATCCCCGGCAAGCCGCGAAGCCGGATGCAACGCTACAGGACGACGGAGGCGGGACTGGCCGCGTCGAAAGAGCCAGAGCGTGGATCATGAAGCGGCTCAACGACAGATCTGTGACTTGGTGAAGCAGTGCGAGTCGAAGAAGGCGGCCTAACAAGCCGATGAAGCTGACGGTCGCCTGCGGCGCCCGCAGCGATGCGTTAGGCGGCCAGAAGGATCAGTGATGGACTCCAAGGCGATGCCAGGTGTGTTCACGCCGGACAACGAGCCGTATCTCGGGCGGAATCTGCTGTTCCATTATGACCAGATCATCAGCTCCGTTATGGAGCAGAATTCCGTCACTGCACCTACGACCCATGGCCGCCCGCTTACCGATCATCAACGGATGGCGTGCCAGGTCATCCCTCAGGCGCACAGCATCACGCTGTCGATTCGGGAGCTCATTCGGCAAGGCTATCTGTCCGGCGCGCATGTCCTCGTGAGGGCTTTGGTGGAGCGTGCGGCCATCCTGCTTTACCTCCACCTGTACCCGGAGGAGATCGACCGCTGGAAGCGCGGCTGGCATCAGCAAGACGCGCCCAGCCTTGCGAAGATGTTCGACGCTATCCAATCCAAACAGCAACGCGAAACTCCGGTTCGCGGGCGCGATCTGACAGCATCCATGAACAGTCTGTTGCACGCGAAGCCCGACTCCGCTCCTTGGAACTTGGTTTCGATGGGCGAGAAAGGACTTGGTCACGCCGTGTCGAAGATCCTGAACCGTCCTGATCTATGTGACGATCTCTGCGCAAACGTGATTCCGTGGGTCGTCGTCGTTCAAGGAATGATGGCGGCATACTTTCCTAAGGAGCCAGCCGTCCAACATCAACCGGGTGCGGCGGTCGGCGCTCCGCGCCGCCGCTGAACCGGAGCGTTAGGCGCACCAAGACCAACCACGAGGTGGGTGTGCGAGAAGATCAGTCATGCAGTCACCGTGTGGCCCCTCTCGAATGGCTGTTCTCACGATGACCGACCAGCACTATCACGGCCATCGCCAACGACTCCGTGAGCGCTTCATCCGGTCTGGATTCGAAGGCTTTAACGACCACGAGGTCGTCGAATTGCTGCTCACCCTCGCCATCCCGCGCTCGGACGTCAAGCAACCAGCGAAGGCGTTGATTGCGCGCTTTGGGAACCTCAGGGGCATCCTGGATGCCCCGCTCGAAGAGTTGCAGAAGGTCAAGGGCATCGGATCGGTCGCGTCGGTTGCGCTCCGGATCATCCGCGCTGCAGCGGCGCTTTACCTCCAACAGTCGGCCGAAGGTGTTGAGTCGTTGGCCGACCCGGACCGGCTCTCGGCTTTCTGGCGCATGCGCATCGGCGCGCTGCGCGACGAGGTGTTCGAGGTGGCCTATCTCGACAGCGGCTACCGCCTGCTCCGCGACGGCGTGGACCGGCTTGAAGAAGGGACGATCGACCGAGCCACCGTGTACCCCCGCCGAGTCGTGGAGTATGCCATCAAGCGCGGAGCCGCCGCTCTGGTCCTCGCCCACAACCATCCGAACGGCCACGTGCAGCCGAGCGAGCAGGACAAGACTCTCACTCGCGCGCTCGTCCTTGCGGCGGAGATCGTTCATCTCAAGATCCTCGACCACCTGATCGTCTCGCCCGACGAGGTGTTCAGCTTTCGGAAGGCTGGGCTACTGTGACCATCGCGCCCGCCATCCTCGAACACTACCCGGACCTGAACGATGCGCAGCGCGAGGCCGTCGCGCATTTGGACGGCCCGTTGCTCGTAGTGGCCGGGCCCGGATCGGGCAAGACCTACAGCATCGTGCTGCGCGCGCTCAACCTGCTTCTCTTGCAGAGAGCAACGGCGAAGGAGATCGTGCTCTGCACCTTCACCGAGAAGGCGGCGTTCGAGATGCGCGATCGCCTTTCTGCTGCCGCGCAGACGGTCGGCTATCGGGGCGACCTGTCGGAGCTGCGAGTCACGACCATCCACGGGCTGTGCAACCGCATCCTGACCCGGCACCGCCACCGGACGGAGCTCGGCAACAGCTATGAGACGCTGGATGAGCTGACGCAGCTCCTGTTCATCTTCGAGCACTTCGACGAGATCATCGGCTCCGAAGAGAACGACCTCTATCTCGGCAAGTGGAAGACGCGCTGGACCGCGATCGAGGGCGCACGCGGCTACTTCGACAAGATCACTGAAGAGCTGGTCGATCCCGCGCGGTTGTCCGCCTCGCCCGATCCATTCACGCAAGGCATCGCCCGTGCCTATCGCGCCTACGAGACAGCCCTCTTCGCCTACAACCGCACCGACTTCGCTCACCTGCAGAGCATCGTGCACGGGCTTCTCCTGCAGCCCGAGCACAACGGCACACTCGCGAGCGAGATCCGTTACGTGCTGGTGGACGAGTACCAGGACACGAACTACGTCCAGGAGCAGCTACTGCTCAAGCTCACCGAGCAGACAGGCAACCTTTGCGTCGTCGGCGACGAGGACCAGAGCTTGTACCGCTTCCGTGGCGCGACCGTTCGAAACATCCTCGAGTTTCCGAGCCGTTTCCCGGCGTGTCCCGTCGTTCGGCTCACCACGAACTACCGCTCCCACCGCGCCATCATCGAGCGCTACGACCGTTGGATGGCCTCGGCCGACTGGTCTAACCCGGACGGCGTGCCCTTTCGCTTCGAGAAAACCATCGAGGCTGATCCGAACGGCGGGCATCCGGACTACCCGGCGGTCATCAGCATCTGGGGACGCGACGTGCGCGACGAGGCCGGCCGCTTCGCCGAAGTCGTCGAGTTCCTGAAGCGCAGTGCGGTCATCGAGGACTACAGCCAGGTGGCCCTGCTCCTGCACAGCGTGCGGGACGACCACAGCGGCTCGTACCTCGCGGCGCTTGAGGCGCGCGGCATCCCCACCTTCTGCCCCCGGGCCCGCGCCTACTTCGAGAACGATGAGATCCGGCTCATGGTCGCCTGCTTTTCTGTGCTCTTCGGCTGGCACGGCGACGGGCGAGGCCAGATGGCAGGCGCCGTGGCCGAGCTCGGGCGCTACGTGGACCAGGGGACCGTCGAACTGGCGAAAGCCTACGCCGCGCCGCATCCGTTGGCGCGTGCGCTGCAAGCGTGGGTCGGTGAGATCGCGGCTCTCGGCGAAGGTGAATCCCTCGACCTTCGCCCGGCTGACTACTTCTACCGGCTGCTCGCCCTGGACCCTTTCGCCAAGGCGGTGAAGATCGAGAACGCCGCGCGCAACCTCGCTATCTTCTCCCAGCTCCTGAACGTCTTCCAGAGCTACTACCACTACACCGTCGTCACGCACCGCAACCGTGAGTTCCTGCGCTTCCACCTGTTCAACAGCTTCCTGCGGCTGCTGCACGACGGCGGCATCAACGAGTACGAAGATCCCGACCAGCCCTTCCCCAAGGGACACGTGCAGGTGATGACCATCCACCAGGCGAAGGGCCTGGAGTTCCCCGTGGTTGTAGTGGGTAGCCTGAGCACACAGCTTTCGAGCGCGAAGGGGATCGATCGTGACCTCGGGGCCTTCTACCACCGCCCGCCCTTCGAACCAGAAAGGCGGATCACGCTCTTCGACAGGATGCGCCTGCACTACGTCGCCTTCTCGCGGCCCCGGAAGGTGCTGGTCCTCACTGCGCACGAACCCCCCAAAAACCACTTCGCGCCCATCTGGCAGGGTCTTCCGCAGTGGCCCTACGTGCAGCAGGACCTGCTGGCGGCGCAGCACTTCACCCTGCGCGAGCGGATGCCCGTCAAGCGGACCTACAGCTTCACCGGTGACCTCAAGATCTACGAGACCTGCCCGCGGCAGTACCAGTTCTTCCGCAAGTACGACTTCACGCCGTCCCGGTCGGCGGTGATCTTCTTCGGGCTGCTGGTACACCAGACCATCGAGGAGATCCACCGCATCGCGCTCGATAGTAAACACGACACGCTCGACGAACCGCGCATTCGCGCGATGTTCGACCGCACCTTCCGCTTCCTCTGCCTGAGCGACGTGCGGCCCATCGGCGATACCGCGAGACAGTCGGCCTTCCGCCAGGTCATGAATTATTTCCGCCAGAACCGGGAGGAGATACGGCGGGTGGTTCAAACCGAGGTGGACGTCTCGCTGGAGAAGGACGGCTACATCCTCTCCGGCAAAGTGGACCTGCTGCTCGGTAGTGACGGCAAGCTGGAACTGCTCGATTTCAAGACCTCGCCGCGTCCAACCGACAGCCTCGCTCTGCTTGATGCTTACGAACGCCAGCTCTGCACCTACGCTCACATCCTTGAGCGGCGCTACGACAAGCGCGTGGCCCGTCTGTTACTCTACTGGACGGCGGAAAAACAGAAAACCAAGGCGCGCATGGCCTTTCCGTACCGCCCTGAGCGAATCGACGAGGCGGGCCGCTACTTCGACCAAGTGGTCGCGCGGATACAGGCCGGGGAGTTTCGAGTGGGGCAGTCACCAGAGGCGGCGATCTGCAAGGAGTGCGATCTGAGGCACTACTGCGTGCAGGACGGGTCGATTCGCAGGGGCACGGACCTGCCGAGTTTGGCAGGAGGTTCTATCCGGTGAACAGGGATTCGATCTTCGTCAGCAGTGTGCAGAAAGAGTTCGCCGAGGACCGCCGGGCCGTCAAGGCGTTCGTCGAGGGTGATCCTCTCCTGCGCCGCTTCTTCACTGTGTTACTGTTCGAGGATCTTCCCGCCGCTGATGCCCGCCCCGACGCGGTGTACCTCGATCAGGTGGACCGTGCGGCGCTCTATGTGGGACTTTTCGGCAAGGAGTACGGCTTCGAGGACGCGAAGGGCCTGTCGCCTACGGAGCGCGAGTTCGACCGGGCGACCGGGCGGGGGAAACCCAGGCTCATTTTCGTCAAGGGATCGGACGATCGGGCGCGCCACCCGAAGATGGCGGCCCTCATCCGCAAGGCAGGCGAGCAACTTGTCCGCCGGCGGTTCGCGGATGAACCCGAGTTGATCGCATCGCTCTACGCAAGTCTGGTCGAGCACCTCGAACAGACAGGGCGATTGCGCACGAAGCCGTTCATCGCGGCGGCCTGCCCCGACGCGACGATCGAGGATCTTTCCGTGGAGAAGCTCGACTCCTTCCTCTCCCGCGCCCAGGCCGCGCGTGGATACCCGTTGCCGCCGGGAACTCCCTTGAAGATGGCGCTCGCGCACCTGAATCTCCTCGAGGGAGAGGGTCCCAGCCACGCGGCGATCCTCCTCTTCGGGCGCGCCCCTCAGCGGTTTCTGCCCACCTCCGAAGTGAAATGCATGCACTTTCACGGCACCGGGGTGCGCAAGCCCATCCCCTCCTACCAGATCTACAAGGGCACGGTCTTCGAACTGGTGGATCAGGCGCTGGACTTCGTCCTCTCAAAGATCGCGCGCCGCGTGGGCACACGATCTTCGGGGCCTGAGGCGCCGGTGGACTACGAGCTCCCGCGCGAGGCTGTTGCCGAAGCAATCGCGAATGCAGTCACCCACCGCGATTACGCAAGCAACGCGAGCGTCCAGGTGATGCTTTTCGCCGATCGGCTGGAGGTCTGGAATCCGGGCGAACTGCCGCCCGCACTTACCATCGCTGATCTGCGCAAACCCCACGCTTCGATCCCTCGCAACCCGCTCATTGCGGAGCCGATGTTTCTCGCCCGATACGCCGAGAAGGCCGGGACCGGCATCCTCGACATGATCACGCGCTGCCGGCAGGTCGGGCTTCCCGCGCCCAGGTTCCGCCAGAGCGGCGGGCAATTCATCCAGACGCTCCGGCGGCCCCCTGGGGCGGATGGCAGGGAGAATGCCGTGGAAGTAGTCCGACAAGTACCCGACAAGTACCCGACAAGCACCCGACAAGTCATCGCCGCGCTGCATTCCGCCGCGTACCCGCTGTCGCGCGCTATTCTGCAACAAGCCGCAGGTCTGAGAAATCGGGAACATTTCGTCAATGAGCACCTTGAGCCGCTCCTGGCCTTTGGCCTGATTGATAGGACCATACCCGACAAGCCGCACAGCCCGAAGCAGCGATACCGGCTGACCGCCAAAGGGAATGAATACCTGAAGAAGATCCGGGAGGAAAAGTAGATGGCGAAGATCGAGATCACCAGGACCGAACTGGTCTGGCCCGGCAAGTACAACGAGGACGGCACGCGCAAGGAAGTGCCGCGGGTAAGCCTGCCCTTCCAGGTCATCGAGACCGTCAACGAGAGCCGCGCCACGCGCGAGGTGCAGAAAGGTGGCGTGCAGGGCAGTCTCTTCGACGTTTACGAGGGCAAGGAGGGCGACACCTTCGAGGCGGGATGGCGGAATAAGCTCATCTGGGGCGACAACTTGCTGGTGATGGGGTCGCTGCTGGAAAAGTTCGCGGGGAAGATCGACCTCATCTACATCGATCCGCCGTTTGCGACGGGGGCGGACTTCACATTCAAGACAGAAGTTGGTGAGTCAGGTGAGGAGATAATCAAGGAGCAATCTGCGCTTGAAGAGAAGGCATACCGCGACACGTGGGGCAACGGGATCGGCAGCTACTTGGGTATGGTCCACGATCGCCTTTTAATCATGAGAGACCTCCTTAGCCCACAGGGGTCAATTTACGTCCACCTTGATGCCACGGTCGGACACTACGTGAAGGCCATGATGGACGAGGTGTTCGGGGCGGATTCGTTCCAGCGAGAAATAGTTTGGAGAATCGGCTGGATCTCCGGGTACAAGAGTGTCGCCAAGAACTGGATCCGCAACCACGACACAATCCTCTTCTATGTCAAGACGCCGGGCGACTTTGCCTTCAACAAGGAATACGTTCCCTATCCTGCGATTACCAGCGGCGGGGTGGTGCAGAGACAGGCGGCAAGGGCTATCCGATCGAGGATGTCTGGAACGCTAATCCGTTTGAGTTTGAGCTGAAGGGAGAAGAGTCACTTGACTCGATTCAGATCAAGAGTTTTTCGCAGGAGAAGACAGGGTACGCCACTCAGAAGAACGAAAGCGTGCTTCGTCGCATCCTGAAGGCGTCTTCGAGCGAGGGCGACCTTGTCGCTGACTTCTTCTGTGGCTCGGGCACCACCCTCGCCGTCGCCGAGAAGCTCGGTCGCCGTTGGATCGGGTGCGACCTCGGGCGCTGGGGCACCCACGTCACTCGCAAGCGCCTCCTCGGCATCGAGAACTGCAAACCCTTCGAGGTGCTGAACCTCGGCAAGTACGAGCGCCAGTACTGGCAGGGCGTGACCTTCGGCGACGCGAAGGACAAACCGCTTACCGAGCGGGCCCTCTACGAGTATCTGGCTTTCATTCTCAAGCTCTACGGTGCCCAGCCGGTGGCGGGGATGGCGCACCTGCATGGCAAGAAGGGAAAGGCGATGATCCACATCGGCGCAGTGGACGCGCCGGTGACCATCGGCGAGATCGACGCGGCGGTGGAGGAGTGCGCCAAGCTCAAACAGGGCGAACTACACGTGCTCGGCTGGGAGTGGGAGATGGGCCTCTACGACCTGATGGTCGAGGCCGCGAAGAAGAAGGGCGTCAAGCTCCTGCTCCTGCAGATCCCACGCGAGGTGATGGAGCAGCAGGCCGCTGCCAAAGGCGATGTCCGCTTCTTCGAGCTGGCCTACCTGGAGGCCGAGATCAAGCAGCCCAAGAAGCTCACCGCGCAGGTGGCGCTCAAGGACTTCGTCATCCCCAACACCGAGCTGATCCCCGAAGAGGTGCGCAGCAAGGTGAAGAAGTGGTCGGACTACGTCGACTACTGGTCGGTGGACTGGGACTTCCGGAACGACACCTTCATGCAGGGCTGGGTCGCCTACCGTACCCGTAAGGAGCGCAAGCTCTCGCTCACCTGCGACGCGCACACCTACGAGAAGGCAGGCAAGTACCGGATCCTCGTCAAGGTGATCGACATCTTTGGGAACGACACCTCGCAAGCCTTCGACGTGGAGGTGAAGTAGCCATGGCCAAGGCCGTCATCGCCTACGACAAGGACCTGCCCGAGATCCCCCGCCGCCGTCCGTGGGAGAAGCCGACCTCGTTCCTGATGAAGGACGACACGGCCCCGACGGGCTGGCGGGAGGACTCCTCGGGCCGGCGTCCGAGCCGCCTGCTGCTGGTGCCGAAAATTCGCGCGGCGGTTGACGCATGGCGCGCGCAAGGTTACCCTGGCGCGTCGGACGTGACCCGGCGGCTTTTTGAATACTGGTTCAACGAGGACCACGAAGTCGCGGACTTCCCGGTCCCTTTCCGGTATTACTTCTGCCAGCGGGAGGCGATCGAGACGCTCGTCTGGTTGGTCGAAGTTTCCGGCCAGCGCGACACGCAGAAGCTGATCCAGTTCTACGCCACGAAGTTCAAGAAGGATCTCTACTCCGACAACATCGTGTTCCAGACCACGATGGACGGTAAGCGGCAGTTCCGCCGCTACGTTCCGGAGTTGGACGGCGAGGGCGTGCAGGACCTGCCGCCGGAGGACCTGCTCCGCTTCGCTTTCAAGATGGCCACCGGCTCGGGCAAGACTTGGGTGATCGCAATGGCGGTGGTTTGGTCGCACTTCCATAAAAAGCGCGTGTCCGGGTCGAATCTTTCGACCAACTTCCTGATCGTCGCACCGAACGTCATTGTCTATCAGCGGTTGGAGAAGGACTTCGCCAGTAACAACATCTTCAGGCAGTTCCCCCTCGTTCCCCCGGAGTGGCGGCCGTTTGAGCCGAAGGTGATCCTGCGCGGCGAGGCCACCGAGCCGGATGCCTCGGGCAACCTTTTCCTCACCAACGTCCACCAGCTTTACGAGTCGCGCGACAAGGAGTGGACACCGCAGAACGCGGTGGACGCGCTGCTCGGCAGGAAGCCGGTCAAGGACCTGGCGGCCGGCCAACGCTCCATGCTGGAGCGGGTCAAGTCGCTCAAGGACCTCGTAGTCCTCAATGACGAGGCGCACCATGTCCACGACGAGGATCTTGCCTGGAGCCAGTCGATGCTGGCAATCCACCGTGCCTTTCCCAAGGGTCTCGGTCTCTGGCTCGACTTCTCCGCCACGCCCAAGGACCAGAACGGGATGTACTTCCCCTGGACCATCTGCGATTACCCGCTCGCCCAGGCGGTGGAGGATCGCATTGTCAAGGCGCCACTGATCGTCACCAAGGAGGACGACCCAAAGCAGCCGAAGGACGACCCCGACCACATCACCAAGGACAACGTCGCCGAGAAATACGGCTACTGGCTGCGCGCCGCAGTCCAGCGCTGGAAGGACCACTGGAGCGTCTACAAAAAGCTCGACACCAAGCCAGTGCTCTTTATCATGGCGGAGAAGAACATCTACGCCGACGCGCTCGGCGAGTACCTCTGGAAGACCAAGGAGTTTGGTTTCAAGGAGTCCGAGGTGCTCGTCATTCACACCGACTCCGAGGGCGAAATCACCAAGGGCGACCTCGAGAAAGCGCGCGAAGCGGCCCGCGACATCGACAAGCCCGAGAACAAGATTAAGGCCATCGTCAGCGTGATGATGCTGCGCGAAGGCTGGGACGTGAAGAACGTGACCGTAGTGCTCGGTCTGCGGCCGTTCACCGCCAAGGCCGAGATCCTGCCCGAGCAGGTCATCGGTCGCGGTCTGCGACTGATGCCGCACGTAAGCCCGGATCGGACACAGACCCTGGAGGTGCTCGGCACCCGCAACCTGCTCAACGTCCTGCGCACCCAACTCGAAGCCGAAGGCGTCGGCGTCACGACGACCAAGACCGATCCGCCCAGGCCGATCATCATCGAGCCGGTGCAGGAGCGCCTCGCCTACGACATCGCGATCCCGATCACCAAGCCGAGGTTGGTCCACGACATCCGAAAGCTCTCGGATCTTGACGTCGCGGCGCTCAAACCCGTGTTCGAGCAGGAAGAGCTCGCAGAAGTGTATCGGGTCAGACTGAAGCTCGAGTTCGCTACGACGGAGACGGAGGTTCATCAGGCCGAAATCGGCGCGGGTGAGCTGCCGCCGCCACAGGAACTGCTCGGCTCCATCACCAACAAGGTCATCGATCGGGCCAAGCTCCCGAACCGTTTCGCCGAGCTGTACCCGGCCGTGCGGGACTACGTTGCCACCCGTTGCTTCAGCCGGGATGTCGACGTGGAGAGCGACGCGCTCCGCTCCCACCTCTCACGGCTGGAGATCCAGGAGGGGATCGCCAAGTACCTCGCGCGCAAGATTGCCGAGCTGACCATTGATCGCCGCGCTATCGAGTTCGAGCGGGCGGACTACAGGCTGTCCGAGACCAAGCCCTTTAGCTGGCGGAGAAACCTGCCCCCGCTCGTCGCGAAGAAGACTATCTTCAACTACGTGGCCACCTACAACGACTTCGAGCTCCGTTTCGCCGAGTTCCTCGCCAACAAGGCAGCCGATGTGCTGCGTTTCGCCGCGCTCGGTACCACGGAGCAGGGCGAGTCCGGCACGCAGTTCCGGGTGGACTACCTCAAATCCAGCGGTGCCATCGGCTTCTACCATCCCGACTGGGTAGTCGTGCAGAAGACGAAGGCGGGAGAGGCCAACTGGATCATCGAGACGAAGGGGCGGGTGTGGGAGGGGACGACGGCCAAGGATGAGGCGATACACGACTGGTGTGAGCGTATCGCCGAGGCGACTGGGACCGCATGGCGCTACGTCCGCGTTGACCAGGCCGACTTCGACGCACGGAAGCCGGCGACTGTCGCCGATCTCACGAGTACGCTGTCATGACATATGCGAAGCTCGGCACGAGGGCGCCTAAGAACAGCATGCAGCTGACGGCGCTGCGCGCCTCAGCTGATGCCGAGCATTGAGCTACTAAGTTGGCTTCCACCTTCCAGTTGGCCGCGCCGTTTGCTCCGGCCGGGGACCAGCCGGGGGCGATCCGTGAGCTTGCCGAGGGGCTCACACGTGGCCTCGGGCGGCAGGTCCTGCTCGGCGTCACCGGGTCGGGGAAGACGTACACGATGGCTTCCGTCATCGCCGCCGTCGACCGGCCCGCGCTCGTGATCGCCCCGAACAAGACGCTCGCCGCGCAGCTTTACTCCGAGTTCAAATCC
>JAKALX010000499.1 GCA_021823905.1 Chloroflexota bacterium
CTCAAATTCTGAAGGGCGCCGCCGGAGAAGATGCTGAGGAAGTCGAGCAGGGCGTTGCCGTTGAAGACATTCGCCAGCGCCGTGCGGTCGACATTCGGGATCGGAACGTGCGCGACGAAGCGGAAGACGACGAGCATCGCGAGCGTGAAGAGCAGCTTCTGGCGGACGTCTTCCTGGCGGAAGGCGTCGACCATGGCCTGCAACAGGCGGGGGCGCGATGCGGGCTGCGTCGTCATCTCAGCTTTCCTTCGCTTCGGTCTCTTCGGCGAGGACGGTGGCGGAGCCGCCAGCCGCCTCGATCTTGGCCTTCGCGGACTCGCTGAAGCGGTGGGCGGAGACGTGAAGGCCGCGGGTGAGCTCGCCTTCTCCGAGGATCTTCACGGGCTCGTTGAGGTGCTTGAGAATGCCGGCTTCGCGCAGGGTCTGCGGCGTGACGGTGCTGCCGGCGTCGAAGCGATCGAGCGCCCCCACGTTGACGGGCTGGAAGGGCACGCGCCATTTGTTGTTGAACCCGCGGAGGCTGTGGAAGCTGCGGGACAGCGGGAACTGGCCACCGGTGAACGCGTCGTAGGGGAGCTTCTTGCCCGAGCGGGACTTCTGCCCCTTAAGACCGCGGCCCGAGTAGGTGCCATGACCGCTGCCATTGCCGCGGCCCACGCGCTTCTTCGAATGGGTGGCGCCGCGATCTGGCCGCAGCTCGTTCGCGCCAATGCTCATTTCGAAACCTCTTCGCTTACCTCGACGAGGTGAATGACCTTGTTGACCATTCCTCGCGTCGCGGGATTGTCCTCGAGCTCGAGGGTCTGGTTGAGCCGGCGGAAGCCCAGGCGGCGGATCGTGTCCTTCTGGTCGTAGTGATAGCCGATGGCGCTCTTCCGCCAGGTGACGCTGATCGTGGCCATCAGGATTCGCCCCGGGAGATGGCGAGCCGTCGCTCGCGCGCGCCGGTCGGGTCGCGGAGCTCGGAAAGGCCGTGGATCGTGGCGCGGGCGACGTTGATGGGGTTGCGGCTGCCGAGGGACTTGGCGAGCACGTCGGTCACGCCGGCCGCTTCCATGATGGCACGGACAGCGCCGCCGGCGATGACGCCGGTGCCATGGCTGGCAGGCTTGAGCATGACCCGCGCGGCGCTGAACTCGGTGATCGCCGGGTGGGCGATGGTGCCGCCGCGCATGGGGACGCGGATCATGCTGCGGCGCGCGTTGGTCGAGCCTTTGCGGATCGCCTCGGGCACTTCGTTGGCCTTGCCGAGGCCGACGCCAACGCTGCCGCGACCGTCGCCAACGACGATCAGCGCGCTGAAGCTGAAGCGGCGGCCACCCTTGACCACCTTGGCGACGCGGTTGATATAGATGACCTTCTCGGTCAGCTCATCCTGCCCGCCCTGGTCGCGGTCGTAGCGGTTGTCGGCCATTTAGAACCCCAATCCGGCTTCACGGGCCGCGTCGGCGAGAGCCTGCACGCGGCCGTGGTATTTGAATCCGCCGCGGTCGAAGACGACGAGCTCGACACCGGCGGACTTTGCGCGCTGGGCGACGGCGGCGCCAACAGCCTTCGCCCGTTCGGTCTTGGTCTTTCCGGCGAGGCCGGTCGCGAGGTCCTTGTCGAGGTCGCTTGCGGCGGCGAGTGTCCGGCCGGCGACGTCGTCGATGACCTGCGCGTAGATGTGGCTCGAGCTGCGGAAGACGTTCAACCGCGGACGCTCGGGGGTGCCGCTGAGATGGCGGCGGACACGGGTGTGGCGCCGCTGCCGGGCGAGAATGCTTGTCGCTTTCGCCATGGTTACTTGCCTACCTTCCCGGCCTTGCCTGCCTTGCGGCGGACATGCTCACCCAGATAGCGGATGCCCTTGCCCTTGTAGGGCTCCGGGGGCCGGAGCTTGCGGATGTTCGCGGCGACCTGGCCAACCTGCTCCTTGTCGATCCCCTGGACGTTGATCCGGGGACCCTCAACGGCGAAGGTGATGCCGGCCGGCGGACTGACGACGACGGGATGCGAGAAACCGAGGGCAAGCTGGAGGTTGCTGCCCTGGATCTGCGCGCGGTAGCCAACGCCCTGCACCTCGAGCGTCCTGGTGAAGCCGGTGGTGACGCCGACGACCATGTTGCTGAGGAGCGTGCGCGAGAGGCCGTGGAGGGCGCGCTGCTTGCCCTCGTCGTTGGGGCGCGAGACGGAGAGGACGCCTTCGTCCTGGGCGATCGTCATCGTCCGCGGGAACTGGCGGACGAGCTCGCCCTTCGGCCCCTTCACGGTGACGGTGTTGGCGTCGCCGAGGGTGACCTGGACGCCCGCGGGAACCGGGACTGGCTGGCGGCCAATACGAGACATCGTGAGACCCCCTTACCAGACGTAGCAGAGGACTTCGCCGCCAACTTCCTGGCGGCGGGCCTCGTGCCCGGACATGACGCCCTTGGGCGTCGAGAGGATGGCGATCCCGAGACCGCCGTAAACGCGGGGGATCTCGCGGCGCTGGACGTAGACGCGCAGGCCGGGCTTGCTCACCCGCTGAAGGCCGTTGAGCACGGGCTGCTTGCGGCCGCCGTAGCTCAGATCGACCTTGAGGGTCGGCTGGGGCTTCCCTTCCTCGGAAAGGATGCTGAAGTCGCGGATGAAGCCCTCGTCCTTGAGGACTTTCGCGATGGCGATCTTCGTCTTCGAGGCCGGGATGTTGACGGCTTCGTGACGCGAAGTAACGGCATTGCGAATGCGCGTCAGCATGTCGGCGATGGGATCACTTACACTCATTCTTCTTCCCCTCTGGCGTTTGCTCGCGCACTTACCAGCTGGACTTGGTCACACCGGGCAGGAGGCCGCGGTGAGCGTGTTCGCGGAAGCAGATGCGGCACATCGCGAAGAGCCGCATGTAGCCCTTTGGCCTGGCGGGCCGGGTA
>JAKALX010000061.1 GCA_021823905.1 Chloroflexota bacterium
CTGCCCTGGAATCGACTGCACCGGGTACGGCGGATTGAAGTCGGCGTCGGAGGGCGCATCCGTCGCCTCCTTCGCCTTCAGCACCGTCTTGACCTTCTGCCCGGCAACCGTGCTCGTCCCGTCGATTAGCAGGAGGATGCCGGTTTTGCTGTCAAGGCAAATCGTGCCGCTTCCATCCGGGCCTTTCCCCTCGTAGCACTTCCCGTCGCGCCCGGCGATCTTCTGGCCCGCTACCGATTTGACCTCATACCCGTTCTTCGAAAACGTCTTCACGAGGTTGTCGGCGCGAAATGAGTCGGCAAAGCCGATCAAGGGGTTGGTGGCGGTACCCCCCGCCTTCGACTTGATGCAGGTCTTCTGTTGCGAGGTGCAGAAAAAGGTCGACGTGCCGTCGTCGATGATCGTCGTCTTTCCCGTCGAGTTGTCCCCGGACACACCACCCAGGAATCCGCCGTCGATCACGATGAGGTTCTTTGTCCCTTTGTGGGCCATCGTCATCGAGCCGACCGTCGGCGTGCCTTTCGAGTCCGCCATCGACGACTCGTAGGTGACCTTGAAATCGATAGCGTCGAGATGCTTGCTCGCGTTCTGCAGGTCAGCCAGGCCACTGGCTGCCGCCGTCGCCGCGCTCGTCGGCGTCCCCTTGGCGCCGCCCGATGCCGTTGCGGCGCTGGTCGCGCTTGAGCCTGAAGCTGTCGCAGCCGCGGTTGCCGAGGACTTGCTGGAGTCGTCGCCGCCACAGGCAGATCCGAACAGGAAGACCGCGACGAACGCGATCCCGAGAATCCACAACCTTGTCCTGGCCATGGGTCGCTTCACCTCGAACGTTGCTGAATGAACTACTGCCCATTCTCGCTCATCTGAATACGCGACTGAGGCGTTCACATCAAGTGATCGCATCATCACCCATCCGCCGCTGTGACGCCGCTGGCAGGCGAAGAGTGGGTTTGCATGAGCGCGCCATCCGCAACGCCGCCATCCGAACCGGACGTGCAGCCGTCAGCTCTTCGAGTACAAGCTGCCCTGGACGGCGTCGAGACCACAGCCGGGCGCCAACGCCCTACGCCCCGACCACATGCACCCGTGCCCGTTCGACGGCCGAAGCGATCGCGTCGTCCGGCGAAGAACCAGCCCCGGTGCCAACCACCTTGCGCTCCGACCGCACCACGGCGGTCCAGACGTCGCTTCAGGTAGCGAGCGTCGCCTCGGCAACCAGGTCGGCTCCGTCGATACGAACAACTTTCGACTGAAAATGAGTCATCTCACGATTCACCTGCGGCGCATAGTAGCAGAGGAGCAGAAGGGTCGCGTGCGTTTCTGCTGCTCGCGGAAGGACGATCTCGGGCCAGTGTTCGAACGAAAGCGCGCAAGGTAGTCGAATGCCCAGGGCAGAGAAGACCGCCCTGGGCATTCTTTGCGCCGGGGAGGAGGACCCCACGCATCGGAGTGACCGCACGCTGGAACCTACGCCCTACGGTTGCAAGAGGTGTTGCGGGATCGCGACAAATCCGGAAGATCGGTGTGCGCCATGTTCAGACGGGAGTGGGCCATCATCGCCGCAGAGGACCGACGATCGTCCGCCGATTGCTGGCTCGCCGTTGGTCGGGGTGCCCAGATTTGAACTGGGGGCCTCCTGGTCCCAAACCAGGCGCTCTGCCAGGCTGAGCTACACCCCGAGACCCTTAGCGTACCGCGCGACGGCCCAACCGGTAAGCGCTCACTCCCGCGGCGGAAGCGCGCAGCCGACGATTTCGTTCACGTCCGCGACGCCGTTCGACTCCAGCCACGACTCCACGCCTTCGATCACGTCCAGCAGCGCGCGCGGGTTCGCGAACGTCGCCGTCCCAACCTGGACCGCCGTCGCGCCCGCCATCAGGAACTCGAGCGCGTCCTCGCCCGTCGCGATCCCGCCGCAGCCGATGACCGGGATTCGCACCGCCTTCGCCACGTCGTAAACAATCCGCAGCGCGATCGGCTTGATCGCCGGGCCGCTGAGCCCGCCCCGCGCCCGTGGCAGCACCGGCCGCCGCTTCTTGATGTCGATGGCCAGGCCCAGCACGGTGTTGATTGCGCAGATGGCCGCCGCGCCCGCCTCTTCGCAGGCCAGCGCCAGGGCCACGGGGTCGGTCACGTTCGGCGTCAGTTTCACGATCACCGGCAGGTCGGTGTGGCGGACCGCCGCCCGCGTCGCCCGCGCCGACGCCTCCACGCTCTGGCCGATCTCGATACCGCCCTGGTCAACGTTCGGGCACGAGATGTTGAGCTCCAGCGCGGCGATCCCCGGCACCCCGTCGAGCCGCGCCGCCATCTCGCCGAACTCCTCGACCGTGTCCGCCGCGATGTTCGCGATCACCGGCACGTCCCACTTCGCCCAGAGCGGCGCCATCTCGCGGATGACTTCCGAGAGGCCGACGTTCTGGAGTCCGATCGAGTTCAGCATCCCGGCCGGCGTTTCGGCGACACGCGGCTGCTGGTTGCCAGCCCGCGGCGCCACCGTGATGCCTTTCGAGACCACCGCGCCAAGCCGCTCAATGTCGTAGTGCTTCGCGAATTCCAGCCCCCAGCTGAACGTCCCAGACGCCGGCATGACCGGATTACGCAACACAAGCGTGTTCTTGTGGCCGGGAGCGAGGTCAACCTGCAGATTCGCAGCCATCAGCTCAAGTCTATCGTTCCCGCCGCTTGCCACATAGAAAAACGGCCGGCTCATTGAGCCGGCCGCCATCGGGGGCGCAACAGGAACCTTCAGGAGAGGTCGGACGAGTCGCTTCCGCTTCGCCGGCCGCGATAGCGCGAGCCGTTCAGGCTGAAGCTGTCGCTGTCCCACATCAGGTCTTCGGACGAATTACGGAACTCGCGCGCAACGCCGCAGCGCTTGCAGCGGCCACCACTGACAGCGCCGTTTGGCGTGTCGATCACCCAGTGATGGCGGCAGGTGGCCGAGATGTTGGTCGCCTCGACGGCGCTTGCTTCACTCATATGTTCTCCCATTTCCACGGTTTCGCTCGGCGGTTCCACGGTCGCGAAAGGCGGCTCGCCGAAGTCCGGCCTGACTCCAAACTAGCCGCCTTTCGCGAAAGGGGCAGTAAACCGTTTGCCGTGCAGCCCGCCAGCGCATACGATCAGGGCGGTGGTATTCGACCCTGCGCTCTCGAGGAGATGACGCGCAACCGGCGGATGTCACTCGCAGCGACGCGGCCCGGTCGAGCGGCGGCCGGCGCAGGGGAGTTTCTCGCCACAGTCCCCCTGGATGGCCCGCCAGTTCGCTCGCCAGGGCCAGCGCACACGAGGTTTTGAATCGACCTGATGACCAGTACCACAAGTGTCAGCCGCGACGACGTGCTCGCGGCTCTCTCGACCGTCAAGGATCCCGAGCTCCACCGCGACATCGTTTCCCTCGGCATGGTCAAGGACCTCGCCGTTGAAGGCGGCCGCGTCAGCCTGACCGTCGAGCTGACCACCCCGGCCTGCCCGCTCAAGGAGACCATCGAACGGGACATCCGCACGACCCTCGACGCCATCGAAGGCATCTCCGAGGTCGCCGTGGACTGGGGCGCCAACGTTCGCGCCTCCGTCCCCCGCGAAGGCCAGAAAGCCGTCGAGGGTGTTCGCAACATCATCGCCGTCGCCAGCAACAAGGGCGGCGTCGGCAAGTCCACTCTCGCGACCAACCTCGCTGTCTCACTGGCCAGGGACGGCGCGAGGGTCGGCCTCATCGACGCGGACGTCACCGGCCCCAACCTGCCCACGATGTTCGGCTTGCCCGCGGGCCTCCAGGCGAGCTCGAGCCAGGGCCTCCAGCCGATCGAGAAGTACGGCGTCAAGGTCGTCTCCATCGGATTCCTCCTTCCCAAAGGGACCCCGGTCGTATGGCGCGGCCCGATGATCGGCAGCGCGGTCCGCCAGCTCCTCCACGACGTGCCGTGGGGCGAGCTCGACTACCTCGTCATCGACCTTCCCCCTGGGACGAGCGACGCCTCGATGAGCATGGCGCAGGAAGCGCCAATTGCCGGCGTCGTCATCGTCTCAACGCCCCAGAACGTCTCGCTCGAAGACGCCATGAAGGCCGTCTCCATGTTCGAGAAGCTCAACATCCCGGTGTTCGGCATGGTCGAAAACATGAGCTATTTCGTCGCTCCCGACACCGGCAAGCAATACGACATCTTCGGCCACGGCGGCGCCCAGCGAGCGGCCGACGAGCTGGGGATCGACTTCCTCGGCGAAGTGCCAATCGAGCCCGCCGTCCGCGAGGGAGCGGACGTGGGCGTCCCGGTTGTGCTTTCCGCCCCCGACAGCAATTCCGCCCGCGCGTTCGAATCAATCGCGCGCAACGTGGCGGCCCGACTCAGCGTTCTCCAAAGGATGGGTGTCTAACCCAGCATGGTGCTTAATATCTTCCCACGACGACGGGAGCCGGCAGTCGCGCCCGCTCCCGCACCCGAACCCACACTTCCCGAACCCTCTCCCGAGGCCATGGCCGAGATCGAGCGGCAGGAACCGATCGACCAGTCCGGCGAATCCGCCGAGGCGAAGCGCCGCACGCGCCGCGGCTCCCGTGGCGGGCGCGGACGGCGCCGCCCGGACGGCCAGCCCGAAGGCGCCACAGAAGCTCCCGAAGAGCCTGCCGCCATGACCCCGGAACCCGAAGCCGGGGCCGAGTCCGCTGCTCCCAAGACCCGCGCGCCACGCCGCTCTCGCGCCAAGGCCGCGGTCGAAGCAGCGCCCGCCGCCGAGCAGCCCGAAGCAGTCGCCCCTCCCGTGGCCGAACCGGAGCCTGAAGCGCCGAAGCGGCCCGCCCGCGGCCGCCGCACCCCGAAGGCAGCCGTCGAAGCGCCGGCCGCCGAAGAGGCCCCGGCCGCCGAGCCCGAGCAACCGGCTCCTCGTCCGGCGCGCACGCCGAGGGCACCCCAGCAGCCGTCCGGCGATCCCGCCACGGCTATCCTGCGCGCCGTCGAGCAGCAGCAGAAGCAGATTGACCAGCTCGTCCGCCTGCACGAGGACCTCGCGAAGCGCGTCGGTTCCGGCGGCGGCCTGGCCGCGTCGCCACCCGCGCGTGTCGGCGTCTTCGTCGACGCGGCGAACATCGAGCTTGCCTGCGACCGTCTCCGCGCGCGTTTCGATTGGCGCAAGATCCTCGACATGATCACGAAGGACCGCATCCTCGTGCGGGCCATCGCCTACTCGCCGGTGCACGACGATCCCGGCGTGAGCATCGAGACCCAGCGCTTCGTCGAACCGTTCCTCGACAAGGGCTTCAAAGTCGTCACCAAGCCGCTCAAGCGCTTCGCCGACGGCACCATCAAGGCGAACGTCGACATCGAGCTCGCCCTCGACATCATCGAGATGCTCGACCGCCTCGACGTCGTCGTCCTTGCTTCCGGTGACGGCGACTTCCAGCGCCTCGTCGAGGTCATCCAGGCGAAAGGCATCCGCGTGGAGGTGCTCTCCGTCGGCGCCAGCACCGCCTCCAACCTCCGTCACGCCGCCGACAAGTTCATCGACCTGCAGTCCCGCCTCCGCGAGTTCCGCCTCGGGTAGCGGTCGAACCGCCTGGACACAGAGACACAGAGCTCACAGAGGCGTGTGGACCAATAGGGAAGCCGGCGGTATTGCCGGCTTCCCTATTTCTCAAGATCTCTGTGCTCTCTGTGTCTCCGTGTCTCCGTGTCTTTTTGTGGGCGCTGGTGGTTCCTACGCGGGCGCGAACATGGGGAGTGCGATGCCGGATTCCTGGTCTTCCCACTGCACCTTCACCCGCTGACCGATCTTCACGTCCGTCAGCGGGTCGTTCACGCCGACGATGTTCGTCAGGATGCGGAAGCCCTCGTCGAGGTCAACGTACGCCACGGCATAGGGGCCGAGCGGCGCGAACGCCGGGTGCCGGTTCAGGCGCACCACGCTGTATGTGTAGACCGTCCCCACGCCCTTCGAGTCCTTCCAGGCGAGGTCGCGCGAGCCGCACGCCGTGCAGTGCGCCCGCGGGTAAAAGACGACGTTCTTGCACGAGTTGCACTGCTGATACGTGAGCCGGTGCTCCTTCGTGGCGTCGTAGAAGGGCTGCGTGTCGGGTTCCGGGAATCGCGGTTGCGGTCGTGCCATAGCGAATCTACCTCCAAACAGTTCGAACGCGCTCCCCTCTCCCGCAGGCGGGAGAGGGGCCGGGGGTGAGGGCCTAGTCCGCGGCGAGGATGATCGTCCCGCCGGTATGCGACGTCGCGAGCATGCCTCCGTTGCCGTGGGCCACCGCGAGCTTCGCGCCCGCGCGTTGCGAGGTCGATTCGCCCCGCAGCTGCCGCGCCGCCTCGAGCAGCAAGAAGATCCCGCGCATCCCCGGGTGGTTCGAGCTCAGCCCGCCCCCATCGGTGTTCAACGCCGGCTTCAACGGGCTGTCCCAGCGCAGCCGCTGCTCCGAGACGAACGCCCCGCCCTCGCCCTTCTTGCAGAAGCCCAGATCCTCCAGCATCACCATCACCGTGATCGTGAACGAGTCGTAGATCATCGCGATGTCCAGCTCACTTGGCTTGACGCCTGCTTCGCCGAACGCCACCGGACCCGACTGCGCCGCCGCGCTGACCGTCAGGTCGCCGCCGTTCTCCGAGTACTTCGTCGCCTCGCCCGAGCCGATGATCCAGACCGGCTTCTTCTTGCAGTCGCGGGCCACGTCGGCGCTCGCGATGACGACCGCGCCGCCGCCGTCCGAGACCATGCAGCAGTCCAGCAGGTGCAGCGGGTCCGCGACCATCCGCGAGCCCAGCACGTCATCGACCGTGATCTCGCCCGTCCCCACGTAGAGCAGGTCCGTCATCGCCTGCACCGCCTCGGGGTTGCGGACGGCGTGCGCGCGCGTCGCCACCGCGATGCGCGCCAGGTCCGCGCCCGTCGTCCCGTACTGGTGCATGTGCCGGTGCGCGACCATCGCGTAGTTCGCGATCAGCGTCATCCCATAGGGCGACTGCATGTTGTCGAGCGGACTTGGAGCGCCCGCGCCCATGCCGCCGCCACCCGTGCCGATGGCGCGCGAGTCGCTGTGCGCCGTCGAGCCGTAGGTGAGCAGCGCCACCTTCGCCTTGCCCGAGGCGATCGCCCGGCGCGCGTGCGAGGCGTGGAACTCGTACGAGCTGCCGCCAACCGCCGTGGTGTCGATGACGTTCGGCTTGAAGCCGAAGTACTCCGGCAGGCTCAGCCCGGACATCCCCGCGCCGTCCTGGGCATCGTAGACCGCGTCAACGTCCTTCCAGGACAGCCCAGCGTCCGCGAGCGCCTTCGCCGCGCAGTCCGCCTTGATCTGGAGCGGCGTGACGCCCGGCGCCTTCCGCAACGGGTATTCGTAGATGCCGACAATCGCGGCATCGCGTTTCTGAGCGGCCATACGCTGCACCTCCCGAACGTCGGGCGCACCGCGCCCCCGTGCGCCGGAATCTACGGAAGGCTCGTCAGGTCGTCAAACGCGCCGGCCCTCCGGTAGCCGCGGGCCACCGTGCCCGCATCGAATCACCGTCAACGCTCACGTTGCCGTCGACGCCCGCCCGAGCCCAGGCGTACTCTCCGACCATGCCCTTCTTCGTGGCGTTCCGCCCTGAACAGGCGTCCACAAATTCCGGGTTCAGCGGCGTCGGCAACACGCCCTACGCCAACCTCGCCGAAGCCATCGAGGCCGCCATGATCAGCAACATGGCGGCGCGAGAGGACCACGGCATCGAGCAGCGCCACAGCGTCGTCGAGGCCCCCACCAGCCAGGACGCCTTGCTGTTCGCGAGCGGCGTTCGGCCGCCGCCCCACGTCCTGGAGAACATGTTCGGCGACCCGGCCCACGTGATCACCGGGTGCGTTGTGTGGATGGAAGGGGAGGCGGAGTGATCGTGCGACCGCGCCCCCATGCGCTGGAAATTACGGGAGCGAAGGGGAGGGGATCGAACCGTAGCCAAGGACCGCAGGGTCTCGGTGCCGCGAATTGGCGTCAGCCAGTTCGTCTCCAGACGAAGACATGTTGGCCGGTTGGCGAGCTTTCCAATAGCCAGATTTCCTCTTCGCCTCGGATCGTTTCCACCACTGCTTCTACGAAGAACAAGAAGAATAGCGACCTGACGAGATCAACCTCTGCATCGAGCTTGCGTGTGGCGTCCTCCGTGGCATTTGCCAGTTGACTGAGGGCGAGCCGCACGGAACGGGGATCCTCGGTGAACTCGACCTCAGACGCCTCGATCGGGACCAAGAACCTGACTACTGCTGTGGTTTCGTCCAACAGGTAGCGAAAGCCTGTCTCGCCCAAGTCGGAAGCAGCCTTCCTCGAGAGCAGGTCGCCCGACCGAAACCGCCCTGCTACATGGACGATTGAGTAGCCCCCGAATCTGTCGCCAACCTCTTGAGCGACGCGGTGCCGGAACTGGTCGTCGCTTTCGCCTTCGGCGCGATCGACCATTTCAGCGAGCACCGCCAAGTCAATTTGCTTGGCGGTCTCCTCAAGAGCGTCAGCGTAGAAGAGCTCATCGAGCGAACGCTGAAGCTCATTTTCCCGCGAGAGCGGCAGAAGGAATTCGAACGCCACGACCTCGCCGAACGCGACCCGCTCGTATTCTGAGATGAGTTGTCTTGTCTGAGTGAAATTGGCTAAGAACTGGCCAATAGGCACGCGCCGGAAAGCCGGTCTGACGCTGTACCGCCCGCCCGGCTCCCGCTTCACCACGTTTTTCAGCTGCTTGGATCTGTAAGTGTTCCAGGATGACGCTGCCCACTCGGTGGCGCAAACAAGCTCCTGCTCAGTAAACGCGTATCCCCGCACACGACACTCGTTCAAAAATGAAAACAGGCGAAGCGCACGGAGGTTGTCTTGACCAAATGTGGCAAGTTCTTCGGCCGAGATGGGCCATGCGCCCGGTGACGGGAAGGTCTCGTCATGTTCCTGTTCGTTAGTCACTGGGGAAGAGTATAATCGAGTCGTGTTCGCAGCGATATGCGACGAGAGCGATGCCATTGAGGGCCTCAGTCGCTTCGCCATGGTGGTAGGTTGATGGCACGTCTCGAGTCATGCCGAGAGTGGCTTCGCGCCAATGGGTACAGCCACGTCGCCGATCTCATTGACGAGGTAATGGAGGAGTGGCGGTTGGCGGGTAAACGGACGAGGCGGGACTGGTGGGTCATCCTCGCCGGTAACAAGCGCGGCATGGGGCGAGTGGTTGCCGGGCGAGTGTTCCCGGTGCTAACCGAGGCGATCGAGCGGCCGACGGCTAGCATCAAGCAGAGCAACCGGGCCATTCCGCCCGTGAGAGTCTCCAACAGGTGGCCCCAGAAGGCCCCGTGACCTCAGAACCGCTCCCATCGGCGGGTCAATCCCAGAGACGGTTATAGTGTCCCTGTATGGCAGGCGGCGCGACGGCGGTCACCAACGGCTCGACCCTCCGGGGCGCAGTAATGGAGGTCGGCCAGACGCTCGGGCTAGAAGCATCGAAGGAGGTCTACGTCGGTCGCCGCTTGTGGGGCGCGAAGCGGATGATCGATGTCGTGCTCACGCACCCCGCAACCCGCCAGCGACTTGGGGTTGAGTGCAAGTATCAGGGGACGGCTGGAACTGCGGAAGAGAAGATCCCAGCGACGATCGAAGATATTCGGAGTTGGCCCATCCAGGGGATCGTCGTGTTCGCCGGCTCGGGATTCTCGCCGAATATGAAGGCGTACTTGGTTTCCACGGGAAAGGCCGTCGAGCTTCCAGATCTTGAGGTCTGGCTCCGGCTCTATTTCGGACTTGAGCTGAAGGCCTGAATTACTTCCGGGCGCGATAGGTTCGAAATAAGCAGCTCTGGTACTGGTGATCGTCCTTGGCCAGCCGAATTTATGGCGCGGGCCATGAATACTTCCTCGACGGAGTACCCGCGCCCCTCATATAGATCCGAAATCAGTCGGTGACTGGAATTCGACAGGATAGCAGCCGCACCGCGGGTCGTAAGCGCCTCGAATTCATCCCGCAACCGAATCTGTTCGTCCTCCCCGAATTCAACGCTCGTGTAGCTCGTGAAGTTCGCCGTAGACGTAAGCGGCTGGTACGGGGGATCCAGGTAAACGAAGTCCCCTGGCTGCGCGCGCTTGCAGGCGTCGCCGAAGTCCTCGGAGACAATCTCCGCGCGCTGCAGGCATCTGCTCGCCCGAAGCAATGCGTCACGATCAAGAATGCGCGGGTTCACGTAATCGCCGTGCGGAACGTTGAACTCGCCTCGGCGGTTTACCCGAAAGAGGCCGTTGTAACAGGTCTTGTTGAGAAAAAGTAGCCATGCGGCGAGGGCGGGACCAACATGCGGTTTCGCCGCGCGGACTTGGTAGTAAAGCGCGGCGCGGTCCTCGTGGGGGCGAGATAGGTAGCAGTTACTGAGCTGCTGCAGCTCCTCGATGATCAGATTGGGCGCGTCTCGGACCGCACGGTAGGTATCAACAAGGTCGGGATTCAGGTCGTTCAGACAGGCACGGTGAAGTCGACCCTCTCGGCAAAGACCGAAGAATACGGCACCTCCGCCCAAGAACGGCTCGTGGAAAGTCCCGAACACCTGTGGAGCGCGCGCTAAAATGGCTGGAACGAGCTTCCCTTTCCCACCTGCCCACTTGACGATCGGCGCAGTCATATGGCCATTCTCCTGTGGTGGGCTGTCTCTGGCCAGCCGCCGTAGACTCCTCGTTGGCCCCCTCGCGTAGCTGGTCGTGGGTGACGGTCAGCCGGCAGGAATCGCCGATCGACTCGCGGACCCTCCAAAAACCGCCGATCTCCCTCGCGTCCAGCGTCTATCGTCTATCGTCTGGCCGAGCCGGGCAGGCCCGGGACGGCTCTGGTATGCTTCAAGTTCGCTTGAGTACACGTGGGAGAGAGGTTGTTTGGCGACACCTGAGCAAAGCCTGATCACCGACGAGCACCGCGCCACCATCGGCAAGAAGAGCGAGCCGACGAAGGCAGTGGTGAAGGAAATCGACGCGCACCGTATGCGCGACATCCTTGAAGACCGCGACCCGCGCTATGCGGACGAAACGGGAATTGCCCCGGCGTACATTCTCGCCGGGTTCGGCGGCAGGCCGAATCGGAACATGATGCCGGGCATTCTGCCGGGTGGTTTGCTGACCCAGCAGGAGTGGCGCTTCACGCGGCCGTTCAAGATTGGCGAGGAGCTGACGTCGATCTCGCAGGTTGTCGACATCCGCGAGCGGCTTGGCGGCAGGTACGGCTACAGCGTCCTGATCACCACGGCGAACGACTTCTATGACGCGGACGGGAACCACGTCGCGGGTTCGATGATTACGATCACGCAATTCGACCCGAAGGGAGCCGCGCGAGAAGAATGAGCCAGCGCTACTTCGAGGACGTGAACGTCAACGACGAGCTCGAGCCGGTCGAGAAGCTGCCAACGGCCGACATGGCGATCGACTTCTTCGGGCGAGACAACCCGACCAATCCCGCGTTCGCCGACGCGGAGGCCGGAAAACGCATGGGCGTCGGCGGGGCGCTCGTGCCGGGAATCCTGAAGATGGCATGGCTCACGCAGTTCGTCAGCGACTGGGCCGGGACCGAGGGGACGGTGCGCAACCTGCGCGTCGCATTCCGGCGGCCGGACGTGGCCGGCAATCCGCTCGTGTTATCTGGCCGCGTTGTCGACAAGCGCCAGGACGACGGCAAGAACGTGGTCGAGCTCGAAGTGGTCACGCTCGCCGGCGGTGAGCCCAGCGTGCGCGGGAACGTACAGGTGGAGCTGCCGAGCCGGGGATAAGGCGCCCTACTGGTTCTCGGCCCGAGCGTCCCACTCGGCACGCTCTTCGCGGAGCTGGCGCTGCTGCTCGCGGCTCAGGCTGCCCTGCAGTTGCTCCAACTCGTCGTCGGCGCGGGCCCAATAGGCGAGCACCTCGGCCGGCGAAAGGCCCTGCAACTGAGACTGGACGGCCGCGCCGCCGGCGTGCTGCATGTCAACCGCGTCAAACGTCTTGGTCATTGATCCGGATTACCTCGTGGGGCGAGTGGATAGCGATAGGATCGAACCCGAACCTGCCGTTCACTTCATTGTAGAGTCGAATTTTGTCGAAACGGACGATGTCGCGGAAGTTCCAACTCACGATGAGGTCGCAGCGTCCGACTGTCGCAAGCGCGACATGCAGCGAGTCGTCAGCGGACCGGGCAGTGAGGATTCCAGCGTCTATGTAGCCGGCGGCGAGCCGAACGGCAGCGTCGCTGACACGGAGGAGCTCAGCGCCGCCGAGGCCCGCCCGGAACGCAGCTCGAACCTGCTCCGGAGCGCCGTCGATCTCGCGAGCGACTACCGACGAAGTTACGAGTCGCAGTGTGTGGGCTGCAACGAGCTCGAAGAATCGGCGCGAGGCCTCGGCGAACTCGATGTCGAACAGCCCCCCGAACACCGACGTGTCTGCGTAGACGCGGATGGCCACGGTGAAGAGTCTGGCTGGCCTCCTGCCTCTCGGCAACGGGAGTGCCCAGCCATCCGTGGCGGTAACATCTCATCGGAGTCCGTGAACTCCCAGGAGTGGCGCCCATGACCCAGCGCGAAGACGTCGCACGCGCGCTCGCGTTCTTCGAAGAGACCGAGGACGTCATGCTGCTCCACCGGCTCCTGGCCGAGGTCGCCCCTCGCGCGCGCCGCATGGTCGGGCAGCTACTGGCCGAGGGCGGCGACGAGGCGATCCCTCCGCCCGCCGAGCTTCGCGCGGCGCGCTCGCCGGCGACGCAGGACCAGGCGCTCAAGACGCTGCGGACCGTGAATGACTTCGCCCTGCTCCAGGTGCTGACG
>JAKALX010000500.1 GCA_021823905.1 Chloroflexota bacterium
CGGTTCGGACGGTTGAGGTTAGCCGGCGAGTCTTGGGACTCCGAGGCGGTCGTAGTAACTGTTCGGCAGGGCGACGTGGAGCCCCTTGCTCGCGTTCCACCACCAGCGGCGGGTGCCTCGGGTGCGTATCTCGGACCATCGTGATCGCCGGGATCGGAGCATCGTGATCACTCGGATCGGACCATCGTGATCACCGAGATCGGCATCGTGATCACCCGGATCGGAGCATCGTGATCAGACCTGCCCGCCACTCTCCCGACCCCCGGGAGAAGGGCGGACGGTCGGCGTAGCGACGCTGGACAGAGCCGCCACAGGACCTCCCGGACGAGGAGGTTCGATGGCGACGGAGCGACTGTCCATGCGGAAGGCGAAGGAGATTCTGAGGCAGAAGTGGGTCCTGGGTCTGAGCCACCGGGCGGTGGCCCAGAGCCTGGGCATGAGCGCCGGCTCGGTGGGCGGCGTGGTGGTGCGCGCTCAGGTCGCGGGCCTGAAGTGGGAGCAGGTCGAGGCGCTGACCGAGGACGAGTTGGAGCTTCGGCTCTACGGACCCGCGGTGAAGGCGTCGCGGCGGCCGCTGCCGGACCCGGCCTGGGTGCACCAGGAGCGGAAGCGGCCGGGCGTGACGCTGGAGCTGCTTCACGCGGAGTACCTGGAAGCGCATCCGGGCGGCTACGGATACACGCAGTTCTGCGATCACTACCGGCAGTGGCTCGCGAAGCAGCGGCCGACGATGCGCCTGATCCACCGGGGCGGCGAGAAGCTCTTCGTGGACTACTCGGGGAAGAAGCCGCACGTGGTTGACCCCACGACCGGTGAGTGGCGCGAGGTCGAGCTGTTCGTTGCCGTGCTGGGTGCGTCGAACTACACCTACGCCGAGGCGTCGCCGACCCAGCGGGTGTTCGACTTCGTCTCGAGCCACCTGCGCGCCTTCGAGTACTTCGGCGGCGTGCCCGGCGCGCTCGTGCCCGACCAGCTCAAGAGCGGCGTCATCGTGCCGTGCCGCTACGAGCCAGGGGCGCAGCGGACGTACGAAGAGATGGCTCGCCACTACGGGACGGTGGTGCTGCCCGCCCGGCCGGCCTCGCCCCGCGACAAGGCCAAGGTCGAGGTCGGCGTGCAGATCGCCCAGCGCTGGATCCTGGCGCGGCTGCGCAACCAGACCTTCTTCACCTTGGAGGCGCTCAACGAGCGCATCTGGGAGCTGTTGGAGGAGCTGAACGCCCGGCGGATGAAGGTCTACGGAGCGAGCCGGCGCGAGCTGTTCGATCGGCTCGACAAGCCGGCTCTGAAGCCTCTGCCAAGCGAGCGCTTCGTCTACGCCGAGTGGCGGCTCGTCCGCGTCGGTCCCGACTACCACGTCCAGATCGAGCACCACTTCTACTCGGTGCCGCACGAGCTGCTCCGCGAGGAGTTGGAGGCCCGGATCACCGGGACCACCGTGGAGATCTTCCGGCGGGGCGAGCGCGTGGCGAGCCACCCTCGCAGCGACGCCCGGGGCCGCCACACCACCATGGCCTCGCACATGCCCAAGGCCCACCAGAAGCACTTGGAGTGGACACCGGCGCGGATCACCCACTGGGCGGGCACGGTCGGGCCGAACACCCAGGCGCTGGCCGAGGCGATCCTCAAGGATCGCCCGCACCCCGAGATGGGCTACCGCTCGTGCCTGGGTATCCTCCGCCTCGCGAAGCAGTACGGCAGCGAGCGGCTGGAGGCCGCCTGCGGCCGGGCGCTCTCGGTGCGGGCGCGCTCGTACCGGCACGTGGCCGCGATCCTCAAGAACGGCCTCGACCGGACGCCGCTGCCCCAGCAGACCGAGCCTCAGACCACAGGGAACGGGACCCACGAGAACGTGCGCGGGGGTGGCTACTACCACTGACGCCGGGACACCACCTGCTCGCGCCGCACCGGGCCTCGGCGCGAACTGAGGGGGGGCGAGCCGCCGCGAGAATTCGCGTCGGCTCGCCTCTCCGGAAGCCCCCAGGTCCGCCATGCAGAGAAGGAGAACGACGTGTTGAACGAACCGACGATGGAGAAACTCAACGGACTCAAGCTCGCCGCGATGGCTACGGCCTGGGCCGAGCAGCAGAAGAGCCCCGACGTGGCCAAGCTGTCCTTCGACGAGCGGCTGGGCCTGCTCGTGGATGCGGAGTGGCTGTACCGCGAGAACACCCGCCTGCAACGCTACCTGCGCGACGCGAAGCTCCGCCTCTCGTCCGCCTGCATTGAGGACGTGGACTACGCGCCTCGACGCGAGCTCGACAAGGCCGTGGTGCGCCAGCTCGCCACCTGCCGCTGGATCCAGGAGCACCAGAACGTCGTCGTCACCGGCGCGACCGGCACCGGCAAGACCTACCTCGCCTGTGCCCTCGCCCAGCAGGCCTGCCGCAAGGGCTTCCGCGCCGTCTACCGCCGCGCGTCGCGCCTCTTCGACGAGCTGACCCTGGCCCACGCCGACGGGACCTACGGCCGCGTGCTCGCCAAGCTCGCCCGCGCCGACCTGCTCGTCCTCGACGACTGGGGGCTCGCCCCGCCCAAGGACCAGGAGCGCCGCGACCTCCTGGAGGTCCTCGAGGACCGCTACGGCAACCGCTCCACCCTCATCACCAGCCAACTCCCGCCCGCCAAGTGGCACGACCACCTCGGCGACCCCACCATCGCCGACGCGATCTGCGACCGCGTCCTCCACAACGCCCACCGCCTCGTGCTAAAGGGCCCCAGCCGTCGAAAGGAGGACGTCTCCGAGAAGTAAACCCACCCCCAGCGTCGCTTCGCTCCGATCTTCCATCGAGGTGATCACGATGGTCCGATCCGAGTGATCACGATGGAGCGATCTGGGTGATCACGATGGCCGAAATGCGCACTGCAATCGGCCAACTCCAGG
>JAKALX010000501.1 GCA_021823905.1 Chloroflexota bacterium
GTGGCGCGCGCGCACCCCGATCTCGGGCGGCTCGGCGTGTTCTGGCACACGCAGGGTAGTGGCAAATCGTACTCGATGGTGTTCTTTGCGGAGAAGGTGCGCCGGGTCGTTCCGGGGAACTTCACCTTCGTCGTGATCACCGACCGTGAGGACCTCGACGACCAGATCTACCGGACGTTCGTCGGCTGCGGCGTGGCCGACAAGACCACGCCGCGCGCCGCGTCGGGCGAGCAGCTCAGGGCGCTCCTCGGCCAGAACCACCGCTTCGTCTTCAGCCTGATCCACAAGTTCAACCAGGACGTGACCGAGCCGTACACACTGCGCGACGACATCATCGTGATCTCCGACGAGGCGCACCGGACGCAGGCGGGCAAGTTCGCCCGCAACATGCGCGAGGCGCTGCCCAACGCCGCGTTCATCGGGTTCACCGGCACGCCCCTGTTCAAGTACGACCACCTCACCCGCCGGATCTTCGGAGGGTACGTCTCCCGCTACGACTTCAAACGCGCCGAGGAGGACCAGTCCACCGTCAAGTTGGTGTACGAGAACCGCGGCGAGAAGCTGGGGATCGCGCGGCTCGACCTCAACGACCGGATCGCGGCCAAGGTCGAGGAGGCCGAGCTGGACCCCGACCAGGTCGCGCTCCTCGAGAGGCTGCTCGGCAAGGACTACGAGGTGATCACCGCGGACGACCGCCTCGACAAGATCGCCGCGGACCTCGTGGAGCACTGTTCGGCCCGCTGGGAGGCCGGCAAGGCGATGCTGGTGTGCATCGACAAGGTCACCTGCGCCCGGATGTTCCAGCGGATCGAGCCGCGGTGGCGCCAGAAGATCGCCGAACTCGAGGGGACGCTCGCGAGCGCCCAGGAGCAACTCGAGACCGTCGCCGACCCGACCGAGCGAGACAAGGCGCTCGAGCGCGTTCAGGCGGTGTCCGCGCGGGTCGAGTGGATGAAGAGCAGCATCATCGAAATCGTCATCTCCGAGGCGCAGAACGAGGTCCGCGACTTCCAGCGCTGGGGTTTCGATATCATCCCCCACCGGACGGTAATGAAGAACGGCTTCGAGACCCCCGACGGCAAGCGGGTGAAGGTGGACGACGCGTTCAAGGACCCCAACCACCCGTTCCGCATCGCCATCGTCTGTGCGATGTGGCTGACGGGGTTCGACGTCGAGTGCCTGTCCACGCTCTACATCGACAAGCCGATGAAGGCCCACACGCTGATGCAGGCGATCGCCCGCGCCAACCGGGTATATCCCGGCAAGGAGTGCGGCGTCATCGTGGACTACAACGGGATGCTCAGGAGCCTGCGCGAGGCGCTGGCGCAGTACGCGCTCGGGGACGACGAAGGCGGTGGTGGTGGCGACGGGGGCGGAGTTGTGGAACCCATCGGGGAGCTGGTCGTCGCCTTGCTCGAAGCGATCGAGGCGACGGAGGCGCACCTTGTCGCGCTGGGGTTCGACGCGACACGGCTGACCGGGTCGGCCGGGTTCGCGCGGATCGAGGCTCTACGGGACGCGGTGGACGCCGTCTACACCTCCGACGAAGCGAAACGGCGGTTCGAAATCCTGGCGAGGCAGGTGTTCGGCAGGTTCAAGGCGCTGATCACGGAGCCGAGCGCCCGCGCACACGCCGAGCGCCACGACAACATCGAGGCGATCTACAAGAAGCTGCAGGAGCGCCGCGACACGGCCGATGTCATCGATCTGCTCAAGGAGTTGCACAAGATCGTGAACGAGGCGATCCGCACGCAGCAGCCCGGCGAGGACCACGCCGAGGGGTTGAAGGTGGACCTCAGCCAGGTGGACTTCGAGAAGCTGCGCGAGGAATACGAAAAGAAGGTCAAGAGGAAGCACGCCGCGCTCCAAGACGTCCGCCAGGTGGTCGAGTCGAAGTTGCAGCAGATGCTCTCCGGCAGCCCGATGCGCATGGACTACTACCGCCGGTACCAGGAGATCATCGCGGAGTACAACCGGGAGAAGGACCGCGCCACGGTTGAAGCGACGTTTGCGCAGCTCGTTGAACTTGCCGCGAACCTCGACGAGGAGCAACGCCGCGCGGCCGCGGAGGGGCTCAGCGAGGATGAACTGGCGCTGTTCGACCTGCTCTTCCGGGACAGCATCTCGAAGACGGACCGCGAGAAGGTGAAGCAGGCCAGCCGTTCGCTGCTGGCGTCGCTGCAAAGCCTGCTGCCGTCGATGCCTGCGTGGACACAGAACGTCAAGACGCAGCACGAGGTCAAGGTCTTCATTCTCGACAAATTGTGGGAGGGGCTGCCGCGTCCCCCCTTCTCAGAACAGGACGCCGAAGCCCTCACGGCCCGCGTCTACGACTTCGTCTGGCATCGCAGCGTCGAAGGCCCACCACTGGGGGTTGTGGCTGCGTAGCCACGCCGAGACTACTCGGCGAGGCTGCTCAACGTCGCGGCGTTTCGATCCCTCGGACATGCCCATGCCGCCGGTTCCACCCGATCAAGCCGGTGCCGCGAGGAGTGTGCTCGCTGGGAGGACGCGGATGCGGCCCTGGACGAAGTCTTGCCTCCCTTCGAAGGTTGCCTAGTAGGCCCATGGGATCGCGAGCCGGTCGCGGAAGTGCGCGAGGGCGGGGTCGGGTCTCGGAGAGTTTGACCGCGGCGGCGAACCGATGCACCAACCCATAGAAAGAAGCAGCACTTCATGCCGAGGCGGGTCATTGGTCACGCACCATCGGTAGAGCACGGGACGGATTCGTCCACCTCGCTGCGCTCGGTGTCGCCGTGACCGGCAGGCCCGCGCGCGAAAGGCGCTACGAGCGGTAGCGCTCGCGGATCGTGGGGATCAGGTACTCGGCGAAGGCGCGCGCGAAGTCGTAGCGCGGGGCGTACCCCCAGTCGCGCCGCGCGG
>JAKALX010000502.1 GCA_021823905.1 Chloroflexota bacterium
GGCTTGAGCGCGTCCAGCGCCTGGTCGGCGCTCTTCAGCCGCGACATCCGAGCGTTCGTCCGTTCGCGCTCCCAGCTCTACTCGGCGATCGTCACGCCGCTGCTCTTTCTCGTGTTCCTCGGGAACGGCGTCTCCGAAGGGCTCTCGCCGTCGAAGCTCCGTGCCGGCAACTTTACCGCCTACCTGGTCGCCGGGGTCGTGGTCATGACTTCGGTCTTCTCTTCCACGTTTTCCAGCGCCTCGTACTACCGCGACCGCGACAACGGCATCATGAGGATGCTCCTCTCCTCGCCTCATCCACCGCGCGTCATCCTCCTCGGCAAGTCCCTCGCCGGCGTTTGCATCGGCGTGGTCCAGGCGCTCATCGTGCTCCTCGTCGCCGCGCCGTTCGTCGAATTCGACTGGCAATACGGCATCCTGCCGGGCGTGGCGGTGGCCGTGGCGACCGTTGTCCTCCTTAATGTCATGCTCGGCGGGCTCGCCCAGGCGCTGGCGTCGCGCGTTCAGACCATGCAGGGCTTCCACCTGGTTATGAACCTGGCGCTGTTCCCGCTGCTCTTCTTCTCGGGCGCTTTCTTCCCCGTGGAGAACCTGCCGGTCTGGCTCGAGGTGATGGCGCGAATCAACCCGCTCTCCTACGCCGTCGACGCGCTCGAGCTTGCGGCCTACGCGCGCAGCGGCGCCGGTTTCCTTGGATTGGGCATCGACTTTGCCGTGCTGACCGTGCTCTCGGCGGCCGTCTACGCGCTGGGCCTGGCGCGCGTGCCGAAACTGAGCTGGTCGGGGCAGTAGCGGCGCAGTCCAGAAGGACTCGATGCCGAGGCAAAGACAAAGGGCGCCGAATCGGCGCCCTTTGTAGTTCTCCTGTTGGCTGAGCTACGCCAGCGCGGCCTTGGCCTGGCCCGCGACCTGCTCGAAAGCGTCGGGGCGGGTGACCGCGAGGTCGGCAAGCGCCTTCCGGTCGAGGTCGATGCCGGCGAGCTTGAGGCCGTGGATGAGGCGGCTGTAGCTGAGGCCGTGGAGACGCGCGGCGGCGTTGATGCGGACGATCCACAGCTCGCGGAAATCGCCCTTGCGGTCGCGCCGGTTTACCCAGTTGTAGCGAAGAGCATGCATCATGCTCTCGTTCGCGCGCTTGATCAGGCGATGCCGCTGACCGTGGTGGCCCTTTGTCAGCGACAGGATCTTCTTGTGGCGGCGATGGGCGGTAACGCCACGCTTGACTCGGCTCATCTCTGGTCTCCCTGGAGTGGACGGCTAGTCGCTGCCGGCCAGCCGGTGCTTGATGCGGGATGCGAACGCAGGCGCAACCTCGACGGTGCGGCCAAACAGCACGGTAACCGGCTTGCGCTTCTTGCGACGGAAGTTGTTGCGGCTCCCGTACATTCTCATGATCTTGCCACCGCCGGTTACGCGAAAGCGCGCGGCGGTGCCCTTGTGGGTCTTGAGCTTGGGCACGTCAGTCTCCTGTGGTTGCCGCGGCGACTTCGTCCTCGACGTCGTCGTCCGCGTCGTCTTCTGCTTCGGCGTCCTCGTCGACGATCGGCGCCGCGGCGGCAGCGGCGAGAACAGCTTCGTCCTCTTCTTCCTCTTCGACCGGCGCCGCGCCGGCGGCAGCAGCAGCGGCGAGGGCGCGAGCCTTGGCCGCCATCTTCTTCTTGTCGGCGGCCATGATGATCGTCATGTGCCGTCCTTCGAGCATCGCGTCCTTCTCGACGCTGGCGATGTCGTCCAGCGAAGCGACGAACCGATCGAGGAGCGCCTTGCCGATCTGCGGGTGCGTGATTTCGCGCCCGCGGAACATGACCGTGATCTTGACCTTGTCGCCCTGCTTCAGAAGCTTCGCCGCCGTTCGCGTCTTGAAGTCGACGTCGTGGTCGTCGATCTTCGGCTTCATGCGGACTTCGCGAAGCTGGACGTTCTGCTGGTGCTTCTTGGCCTCTCGCTCTTTCTTCGACTGCTCGTACTTGTAGCGTCCGAAGTCCATGAGCCGGGCAACCGGCGGGCTGGCGTTGGCGGCGACCTCAACGAGATCGACGTTCGCCTGGCGAGCCATCGAGATGGCCTCCGCCGTGCGGACGACGCCGACCTGCCGGCCTTCTTCGTCGATCAGGCGCACCTCGGGTACCCTGATTCGCTCGTTGATGCGCGGCTCGGGCGGCGCTGGCTTTGGTGGTGCCTTTGGTCGTTTCCTCAAACTGCTCCCCGAAGAAAATGCGAACGAGACAGGATCATAGCAGTGGCACCGGTTCGTGTATATCCGTTTAGGCCCGCCGCACGTACGATCGATCCAATGGCCACCATTTCGCGGGCTGTCATCCTCGCCGCCGGGCTCGGCACCCGGTTGCTCCCCGCGACGAAGGCCGTGCCCAAAGAAATGCTCCCCGTCGTCGATCGCCCGCTCATCCAGTACGCCGTCGACGAATGCCTGGCGGCCGGCATCAGCGAGATCGTGTTCGTTGTCGCCGAAGGCAAAGAGGCGATCCGCGACTACTACACCGCCGGCGGCAGAACGGAGACGATGTTGCGGGCCGGCGGCAACGAAAGCGCCGCCGACGCGCTGGCCGGCCTCGCTCAGGCCGCGCGGTTTGAATGGGTGCTCCAGGACCAGCCGCTCGGCATCGCCCACGCCGTCAACTGTGCCCGGGCGCTGGTCGAGGGCGAGCCCTTCGCCCTCCTGTTCCCGGATGATCTCCTCATCGCGAACGTGCCGGTGATCGGCCAGCTGGCGCGCGCCTACGATCAGCAGCCCGGAAGCGTCGTCGCGGTCCAGCCGGTGGCTCGTGAAGAGATCCCCCAGTACGGGATCGTCGATCCGGCCGAACCAGGCGGGAACCCCGCGCGGCTCAAAGGGATCGTCGAGAAACCGGCGGCCGCG
>JAKALX010000503.1 GCA_021823905.1 Chloroflexota bacterium
GTCTTGAACTCGCGGTCCTTCTCGGCGCGCTCGGCGACGAGCTTCGCCTCCCACGACGCCGCCGCGCCGGGAGCGACCGCTTTGCCGCCACGCCCGCACCCAGCGAGCAGAAGGAGGGCGGCGGCCGCCGCCGTCGCCCCGGACCGGACTGCTGCGTCCACGCCACGCCACCAGTCACACTTCGTCATGGCGCCATGCTCCCACGCCCACCCCGGCGTGGGAAGCCCGCGGACAGGCGCCGGGCGCTCAGGGAGTCGAAACAGCATCTCGGCCGATCACCGCCCCGGGCTGCGCGCCGGATCGACGCCAGGGCCGCCCAACCAGGATGAGGGCCTGCGTACGTACCTGACGCCTCCTTCTCCAAGGAGGTGAGATGGCGATACACGGTGCCGCTCTTGTCCCGGTGGGCCGCTCCGGTGCCATGCCGCTGAAGTCGGCAACGGTGCTGGATCCGGCGCCGATCCCGTCCGGTCGAGGTGGGCTGCGAGCGTCAGCGACGCCGCCCGCTCGGCCGCCCGGCCTCAGGCCTTGAAACGCTCGACGAGTCGCTGCAGCTCCGCCGACACGTGGCCGAGCCGTATCGCGGCCTCGTGCACGGTGGTAGCGCTGGCCACGGTGCTCTGCGCGATATCCGCGACCTCCGTCGCGCTGCCCGCCACCTCCGCGCTCCGGCTCGCCGATGAGGTGACGCTGTGGGCCATCTCGGCCGCGGTCAAGCTCTGGGCCTCGGTCGTGGCCGCGATGGCGCCGGAGATCTCGCTGATCCGCGCGACCGCCTCGACGACCGTTCCCATCGCCGCGATCGCATCGTGCGTGCCGCTCTGGATCGCGTCGGTCTTGACGGTGATCTCCTCGGCAGCCCTGGCCGTCTCCTTGGCCAGCGCCTTGACCTCGCCGGCGACCACCGCAAAGCCCTTGCCCGCCTCGCCGGCGCGGGCCGCCTCGATCGTCGCGTTGAGCGCCAGCAGGTTCGTCTGTTCCGCCACGGCCGAGATGAGCTTGAGGATGCCGGCGATCTCGGCTGAGGCAGCACCCAGCCGGTCCACTGTGTCCCGGGCCGACTCGACGGCCTTGACGGTCTCCCCGACAATCGCCGAGGCGGCGCTGCTGTTTCGCGCCACCTCACGGATGCTCGCACCCAGCTCCTCGATCCCGGAGGCGACGGTCTGGATGTGATCGTTGATCTCCTTGCCGGCTCTTGCGGCGCCAACGCTCTTGTCGCTCGTCCTCTCGGCGTCTGCGCTCATCGCCATGCTCGTCGTGATGAGGTCGTCAGATGCGGACTTGAGCGCGGATGCACTGGCGGCGATCGCCGTCACGTTGCCTCGGAGGTCGGCGATCAGCCTGGCCAACCCCTTGCTGACCCGGCCGATGACGTCTTCGCCGCGCTCGGGGATCGTGACCGTCAGGTCTCCGGTCGTCGCGACGCCCACGGCATCGGCGAGGCGTCCCACGGGCCGAATCACCATCCGGCTGAGGAACACGCTCAGCGCCAGGGTGAGCAGGAGCGTGCCGACGAGGAACGTCGCCAGCGAGTAGGTGCGCAGCGCGCGCTGCTCGGCATCGGCCGCGGCCATCGACAGGGTCACGCTCGCCGCGCCGAGGACGTCGCCTGCCTTGGCCTTCGTGTGACAGCCGAGGCAGCCCGATTCGGCGACGATCGGCCGCAGGTAGCGGATCGTGTGGGTGTTGTGGTCGGTGACGACGACGGGCTGGCCGTTCTCGAGGACCTGACGTTCGAGCTCGTCGACCGGCTGTGCGTCCTTGGCGACGCCGAAGTCCTTCTCGGTAATCGCGCTGCGCACGGACGCGATGCGCTTGACCTCCGAGCCTCTGGCCATGTCCTGGGTGAAGCGCCGGAGCCCATCCATGTCGTTGGTCTCGGTGAACGACTGAATGGCGAGCGCGGCGGCGGTGGCCACCGCCGTCGCCGCATCCTCGACGCGCCGCTGCGAATCCACCCTCGCCCTCGCCCCGATGAGCGCCTGGGCCGTGCCCATGGCCACGCCCAAGGTGGCGATGACTACCATGTTGACCTTTGTCCGCAGGCTGACCCGGGACCAGTATGCAAGCGCCGCCGCCATTGCTTCTCCCCTCTGCGTCGCCGGCCGCCGCAGACCGCCGCGCGACTCCATCGGTTAAGAGGACGAGCACCTGTATTCGGGTACCCATTGTACTGCGACGGAGCTGTTCTGCGAGATCTCTTGGCGACGGAACCAACGCCGTGGCGCTCCGGTCCCGTGCCGCACCGATCGAGTGCTGCCTCAAAGCCGGCTCGCCCTCGAGGCGCGCTTGGCGGGCATCAAGACCGGTGATTCAACCAAGGAGGTGAAATGGCGGTGCATGGTTCCGATCCTTCTGCGCTATCTTCGTACCTCAGAAATGTCAAAGGTCGTGCTGCGGGCAGGAGCAGAAAACCAGGTCGAGGAGGGAAGATGAAGAGACCGGTCGTGACCAGGATTCTCCCCCGAACACTCGGCATTGCGGCGGTCCTCTTTGCCGCCGTGCAGGCGCCGTCGGAGAGCCTCGCTCAAGCCTCCAAGCCGCCGGTGGTCTCCCTCAAGCCCTTCATCCAGACGGGGGTGTGGCAGCTGGACATCACGTGGACCGCGAAGGACGCGTACGACGACGAGGACTGGTCGGCCACGCTCGAGCTCACCGCGACCGCACGCTTCATCCTCCGGCAGAGCGACAGGCGGGACGACTGGGGCCATTGGCACGCGGAGGCCGTGCAGTCCGGGAACTTGGTCCTCAGCGGCGTCCTCGTCCACAAGAGCGATCACTCCAGGACAGAGTACCGACAGGATCCGAGCCGGAAGCCGGAGGGAGGTGTTTTCTTCGACGTCGGCGGCACGACGCCGGGATACCAGT
>JAKALX010000504.1 GCA_021823905.1 Chloroflexota bacterium
TCGATAAGAAGTTGCACTTCAGTGAGATTTCGGGACGAAGGTGGGGCCGATTCGATAGCGGCGTTCGAGAGATGGCAGCGGTTGGTGTAGAAGCCCTGCGACGTAAGGGATCTCAGCTCTTCCCGACGCCTCGCTGTGGCAAGCTGGGCGTGATCTTCTATCCGAGCGCGCTACGAAGCTCCATGTTCGGGGGTGACGATCGCAAGGAGAAGCAGCTGCGCTACGACGAGACCATGCTTCGAACCCTGCTGAAGGGCCTCCTGCATTACCTTTACGACGATTCCGACCGCGTGCGCATGGTCCAGATTGTGACTGACGGTGAACCAGGTCATCGACTCCTCGACAGTGACCGAGTCGTCGAGAGACTGCGCTGGGATGAACTCTACGCCCGGACCCCACTCCGTGACCACGTGGAACTGGATTCACAGATCGAGATCCGCCACACAGTGTCAGACCACAAAGCTCACGAGCCGGGGAGTGAGGGCTTTGCGCAAGCCAACCTGCTCCAGCTTGCGGATCTTCTGCTTGGTAGCGTGATCAGGTCGTGCTTCACGGGAAACGATCTCAATCGCCACGTGCCACCCCCCGGTACTCAGATCAGCGGCAATAAGAAGGACATCGTCGCGTATCCCGTTAGTGAGATGGTGCAGAAGCTCAAGCGCGGACGGGGAATGACCCACAGCGGCCACTACCGGGCGTTCACCATTTCGCTCTTGACCTTCAGTGGCGGGAGGCCCGAATTCAAGAGGCTCGATGCCAAAGATGTGGTGGCTACAGAGGACAGCCTGACCCTTCCATTCGGCGACCTGTCGATCGAATTGCCGAACGCGGAAGGATGAGGACAAGTCCACTGCCCTTTGATTGCCCCATGGAGCACACCGCTGTAGCCCGTGCGCCGGGCCTCTAGTACTACTGTGTCATAAATGTTGTTGTGTAGGAGGCTCTCCGCACCACGGGCAGCATGCGAGCCCGTGCAGGAGCGGTCGCGTGCGGAGCCGCCGCATCGTCGTGATGGACGCCGGCTGGTGGCGCTCAGGACGCACGGGCGGCTCCCCGCGGCTGGAAACCCTTGGGTACGCGAACGGGGCGGAGGAAGGCCAGAGGCGCTGGGGGGGAAAGCCGAGCGCGCTCGGCGGCGAGAAAGGCGTAGGCGGCGATACATAAGGCCCCGTGATGATGGAAACCGCGCCAACTCCGGCCCTCGAAGTGGTCGAGACCGATCTCGTCCTTGAGCTCTTGGAAGTCGCGTTCGATGCGCCAGCGGATCTTGGCGAGCGCCACGAGATCCCCCAGGCACGCCGCCTCGTGTGCCGTCGAGAGCCAGTACTTGGTTGGCTCGCTCTCGCCACCCGGCCATTCGATCAGGAGCCACTCGCGATCTCGGGGGACCGAGCGCTCGGTGTCACGGTGGGCCGGCCGGACGCGCAACGCGGCGCAGCGCGCCGACATGCGCCCGCGCGTACCCTCGCGCCAGCGAACCGTCCTCCAGGCACTCGCCGGCAGCGCCATCGCGATCGCCCGCGCACTCACCGGAGCATGCCTGGCGTCGCGACGAAGCCGAGTCGCAGGGCGGCCACGGGTCCCTGTGCGCACCGGCGCCCGCGGCTCCATGCCCGGGGGCCACAGGCTCGTCTCGGCCTTGATCCCCACGACGTAGGGCAGGCCCCTGGCCGTCAGTGCGTCTCGAAACGCTGTGGTGTCGCCATACCCACAGTCCGCCACGATCGGTGCCCGCGGCAACTGCTCGGCGAGCAACGCGTCGATCTGGTCCAGCGCAATCTGCCACTTCGTCCGAAAGCTCACCTCCGGCGGGATCCCCGCGGCCCGTCGACGCGACCCATCCTCCGACCACGACTCCGGCAGGTACAGCCGATAGGCGCAGGGCACGCTGGCCACGGCGTTGGCCAAACTCACCGACACCGCCACCTGACAGTTGTCTTGCTTGCCCAGCGGTCCACAGTACTGACGACCGACACCCACCGAATGACGCCCCTTCTTCGGCATCCCGGTGTCGTCCACGACCCACGCTGCGATCGGCCCGTGCCGCTCCACCTCGGCCAGGGCATAATCCGAGGCCGAACGCACCACCTCCTCGGCCTCCCACGACGCACTCGCGACGAAATGGTGCAGCGACTGATGCCGGGCACTCACGTGCCGCGGGTCCAGCCGCGCCGCCATCGGCTCCACACTCTTGCGCTCCCCGGGAAGCAACAGCCCCGTCAGGTACAGCCGCAACGGCTCCCTCCGATCCGCATGGCGCACGGCCCGGCTCAACCGATCCACAAACCCCTCAAACCGTCGCGTACCCCCGTCCGCGTGCGCTCGCCCCATGCCCACAAGCCTCGCACACCCCCGCCCAAGATGCAAGACTTATGACACAGTAGTACTAGCCGGCGGCGATAAAAAGCTCGTGGTACTCGCGCAGCTCCGCGGCGAGGTGACCGGGGGCGAGGACGAGGTGGTTGCCGAGCGGGCGGGTGAGCAGCTCGCCGAGGTCGGCGTCGAGGCGCACCCGGACCTGCGTGCGGCAGCGGTTCGGGTCGTCGCCGCTCGCGGTGACCTCGCCGTCGGCGGCGAACAGCCCGCGCAGGTCGCCGCCGCCGATGCGCGCCACCGTCACCGGTCCCGGCGGGATCTCCCCAGCGATCGCGACGCCCTGCGACGACTCGAAGTGCGAGCGCAGCGCGTAGCGCGTCACCAGGCGGCGGGGGACGGTGCAGTGCGCCAGCCACAGCGCGCCGGCCGCCGCGTCGATCGCCTGCGGGTTCGCCATGAACCCCGGCCCGCCGGTCGTCAGCCGCAGCCAGAGCAGCGTCAGCGCCGCCGGCACGTCGCCCTCGCACCCGGCCACGATCCCCTCGT
>JAKALX010000505.1 GCA_021823905.1 Chloroflexota bacterium
GAGGCCGCAGCTTTCGAGCTTTTCGCGGTAGTGCTCGGCGGCTTCCTTCGGGCAGACGATGACCGTCGCCTGGCCGTGCTCGTGGGCTTCGAACATGATCTCCTCGGCGCGCTCGGTGGTCAGCGAGGGCACGCAGCGAAGGAGCGAGCGGACGACGTGGTCCATGCTGTTGTGGTCGTCGTTGTGGAGGACGACGCGGTAGGGCGGGATGAGCCGCGTAAGCGTGTCCTCGTAGGATTCGACCGTGGTGCCGGGCGCGGTGGCCATGGGCCGATCATAGAACCGCAGCGAACAGAGCCGCGAACGGCAGTGGCCGGTGGTCTTGCGCGCTTGTGGGCAGCCGCTTCCGGGCTCACGCCCTAGCTACAGCTCGGGCCTCGGTTTCGCGGGCGGCTGGGAGAAGCCAATCCGGTTCACGCGGAGATAGACGAGCCGCCAGGCGACCGTCAGGGAGGAGATGGCGGCAAGGACGATCAGCGTCCACCAGCACTGGCCGGCGACGGCGCCAACAGCGGCGACGAGCGAGCGCACGTCGCGGCTGGCAAGGCCGAAGACGCTGTCCATGCTTCCGCCCGCGAGCGCCGGTTCCGATCCGAGGTCGGCCTCGATGCGCGCACGCGAGTACGAGACGACGAGGGCGCCGGCCAGTGCCAGGATCCCGACCGTTTCCGGGTGCGGGTGACTTTCGAAGCGAGCGGCGTAGACGGTCATGCCGGCGAGCATGACGGCGTCGGCGTAGCGGTCGGTAACGGCGTCGAAGACTTCGCCGAAACGCGTGGCCATGTTCTTGAGGCGGGCGAGCTCGCCGTCGACGCCGTCGATCACGCTCACGAGCTGGATGCCAACGCCGCCGGCAACGTTCCAACCAAGGGCGAGGGCGGCGCCGGCGACGCAAGCGAGCAGGAGCGTGAAGCCCGTCACCGCGTTGGGCGTCACCGGCGTGTGCGCAAGTGCCCGCGCCGCGGGCCGGCTCAGCGGCCGGTTGAGATAGCGCGAAACAACGCCGTCGTAGGTCATGTCAGCCGCCAGCCGCCGACGCGAGGAGCGTCTCGGCGGCCGCGAGATCGTCCGGGGTGTCGACGTCGTACCAGAAGGCGCCGGAAACGTCGGCGGCAGCCAGTGATCGCCGCCGGATGAGCTCGCGCCCGATGTCACTGAGCTCGCAATCCTCGGGCACGGCGTCCATCGCCTCCCAGGCGCTGGGCTGGACGACGAAGGCGCCGGCGTCGAGCGCGTCGTACGCGCGGACATCCTTGCCGATCGCGCGAACCATGCGTGGCGTTCCTGGCGACGCCGGTTCGAGCGCCAGCCGGGTAGCCTCTTCGACATAGGCGGCATCGCGCGGGCTCGAATCAGAGGCGACGAGACACGGGCCGCCAGGCGTCCACGCAGCCATGAGAGCTGCCAGCAGCTCGGACGAGAACAGGTGATCGGCCATGAGCAGGAGAAACGGCTCATCGCCGCAGAACGCCCGCGCCGCCCTCAACGAGAGCGAGGCGCCGCGTTCGTAGCGTGGATTCGTGACGAACGACAGGCGCAAGCCGCCCGGCGCGCCGGCAAGCGCCTGGCGCACCTGCGCCTCGCGGTAGCCGGTGACGACGAGGGCTTCGCGCACGCCGGCCGCCGACAACGCCTCGATGGTGTAGGAGACAATCGGGCGGCCGCCGACCGTCACGAGCGGCTTGGGGAGCTCAGCCGTGAGATGCCGCAGGCGTCCGCCGTCGCCAGCCGCGAGAATGACCGCGCGCAGTGGAGAACCGGCGGATGGTGAATGCATCCAACCATGTTAGACGGATCCGTCCGCCGTCCGCGAAGTCCGCGGAGCGCCACTCGCACCGGGGGATGTTGCCCCGCGGCTTTCGTGCGGCCATCGTATGCGTCAGGCTGGAACGATGACAGAACCCGCGGCGCGTGCGCGCAACCTGCCGACTCCGCCACCGCCGCCACCCGTCGTTCCGCGAAGGGGACTGACACAGGCGGAGGCGGAGGCGCGCGCCGCCGCCGGACTGACGAATGTCGACACAACGAAACAGCGCACCGACGGCGACGTTGTTCGCTCGAACGTCCTCACCTTCTTCAACGTTGTTCTGGGCTCGCTCATCGTCGCCCTCTTCTTCGTGGGGGAGTTCCGCGACGGCTTCTTCGTCGGCGTCGTCGTGATCGCCAACGTGGCGATCGCTACGTTCCAGGAGCTGAAGGCGACGCGGACCCTGCGCGAGCTGGTCGCGCTGACCGCGCCCCACGCGACAGTGATTCGTGACGGCATGGAAACGCCGATCCTCGCCGAGGACGTGGTGCAGGGCGATCTGATCCATCTGAAGCAAGGCGACCAGGTTGTCGCCGACGGGCACGTGGTCGAGCGCACGGCGGAAGTCGACGAGTCGCTGCTGACCGGCGAGTCCGACTCGGTGCGCCGCGGCCCCGGAGACGAGCTCCGTTCCGGCAGCTTCTGCACCGCCGGCGACTGCTACTACATGGCCGAGAACGTAGGCGTAAACGCCTACGCCGTTCGCCTGACTGCGGACGCGCGGAAGCTCGTCCGCCGCTCGACGCCGCTGCAACTGCGCTTCAAGCGCATCCTGCGGGTGCTACTCACGGTCACCGCCGTGCTCGCGGTGATGCTGCTGATCTCGTACAACCTGGAAGCGCGTGGCCTCGCCGCGGCGATCAAGGCGACGACGGCGACGGTGACCACGGTCGTGCCGACCGGCCTGCTGCTGGGGATGACCGTGGCCTTCGCCGTCGGCGCGGTGCGTGTGTCGCGAGCCGGCGCCATTGTCCAGGACATCAACGCCGTGGAGGCGCTGAACTACGTCGACGTCATCTGTCTCGACAAGACGGGCACG
>JAKALX010000062.1 GCA_021823905.1 Chloroflexota bacterium
GGCGGTGGCATCGGTAACAACCTCACGCTCGGGCTCATCTGTGAAGTCGTGCAGGATGCGAATCAAGATCTTGACCTCTTCGTCGCTGACATCGCCGTCTGCGCCAAGCAGCAGAGCACCGCCCAGCGCGATAGTCTTGACGACTGCCTGGTCGATCGGTTTGGTTGGATGCCGGCGAGTGAGCTGCAAAAGAGCGTCAACCTCGTCCTCAAGTTCATCGTCCAGAAGCTGCGTTCCGGAGACGTTGAGGCCGGCTCGATGGCCCTTTGCGGAGCGGGAGAAGAGCTCGAGGGCCTTGAGCCTGATCGGTAGGAGAGGGTGGGATGCAAAGCTCTCGGCCATCAGTTCCGGACGCCCCTTGATCTCGTCGAACTGGGCAATAAGAGCCTCCACGTCGAGGTTGAGGTTCCTGTCGGAGAGGCCAAACGTTGCCTTGAGGAGTCCGCTGGCGGCAGAAGAAAAACGTCGACACGCGATCAGGCCGACGCGGTCTGCACTGATTTCGGCCTTCTTCCTCCAGCGCAAGAAGAGCGCCTCGCCAAAGGCTGGGAGGACAGTAGCCGAGTGGCCGTGCTCCTCGGTTGAGAGCAGAGCGTTGAGGCGGTTGTTACCGAAGATAAAGTGCCCCAATTCATGGCCAATCAGGGATCTGAGCTCGTCGTCAGTAAGCATCTCGAGTGCGCCAGAAGTGATCCCTACGAGCGAGTGTGACCGATCTCGCCTCTGGTCCAGTGAGGCAAAGGCGTTGACGGCCGGATCCGGCACACAAAACACCTCAGCCTCCGTCGCGAGTTCGAGGCGCTGACAGGCATCCTGGAAGATCCCGAAGATGCGGGGCGAGAGCTGTTCAGTGAGACGAATGCCGTGAGTGAGGAACCTCTCTCGCATTCCCTGATCCGCCTGCTTACGGTTCTCAGCAAAAGTGTCAAGGTAATCTTGGACGCGATAAACGTTGAGGAGTTCTTCGACGTCTTTGGCGTCACCCCTGTAGCGTATGTCGTCCCAGTGCAGCGCCATCGGCCGTTCCTCCTTTCCTCATCCCTCGGAGTCAACCCTCAGTGCGGAGCGTGCGTCAGCAGCCACAACCTCGCGGCGGCGCCCTCGTGGAGAAGCCAGAGCGAAAAGATCCTCGTGGTCGGCCAGACATGCGACCGCCAGGTCGCGACGCCCCTGTAACCGGTTAGGAAGATAGAGATCAGCAGACCGTGGATTGCTGTTGTCACGGTCGCGATGTAAAGCGCCGAAAAGACAAAGCCGCGGCGGGCGACATCCGAAGGAGTCATCTCACCGTTCCCCGCGCTCGGGAAGATCCCGCTGCTCCACGCGAGTCTTGTCTCCCGCAGGGTGCTCCAGGTGTGATACCCGAGCGTGAGGCCAACCCACGCCGCGTAGAGAATGCGAAACCGAGGCGGGAAGAGCGGGCCGAGAAGGACCGAGAAGGCGGTAAACGTGGGCAGAACATACGGAGCCAACCGATAAGGTCATCGGCCAGAACCCCGCCAAAGCCACTCGTGTGCTGGACGTACCCTCCTTGTCGGCGCGTCACGACAAAAGAGCTGACTCGCCGCAAGCACAACAGGGCTACGGCGGCATGCGTGAATTCGTGTTCAAATGTTTCAAACCATCCTGTCCGGCGAAGCACGAATTGGTCAAGCAGAACGCCGCCGACAAAAACGGTCGTGGCTGGCACGAACAAGGCGGTCAGGTGAACGAGACGTCCAGCAAGTCCGAGCAGTGTGAGTACGACCCCTGGAAGAAACAAGAGCAAGGCAAGGCCGACAAGAAGCCGGAGCGGCCGCATTACCGACCCTGGTCGTGGCATACGGCCGTTGGAGGCCTCGTCGCGTGTGGCATTCCGATCAGGGTTGTGTCGTCATCGAACATGGGTACCTATACTGTCTGAGATGATGACACAGGCAGCCGTCGGGTTCAAGGGCGGCCCTCGCTACGGCCGGCTACGAGGCGCGGGGTGTGCGGGCCCAGGGATTCTGTGAGAAGAGGCCGCAGGAGGAGAGCGTGCGCCGGGTAGCCGAGATCGAAGGGTGGGGACGGCGAGACGCGGAGCGGATCAACGGGACGCGACTGACAGAGTCGCTCCCCAATGTGCCCGTGGGGCGAGTGACTGCGTTGCGGACCCTGGGACGATAGTCTGCCGTGGCTGGTGTCGGCGCCGTCGTCTGGACCGGGTCGGTCGCTCGAACTGGCACGCCGCCTCGGAAGATTAGGCACTAACGAACGCTGGACGGGGCGCGCCCTCGTTGCGCCCATAAACTCCTTAGGCTACGCTCCTGACATGCAACAAGTTCTGATCCTTGATGACTTGCCTGATTCCCTGCATTTACTGAAGGTCGCACTCCAGGACGAATTCGACGTCGTGACGGCGCAAAGCGTCGAAGCGGCTGAGCGAAGCCTTAACGCTGGCACCAGCGTCGCCTTGATCGACGTTCGCCTCTCGCCAGGGGAGCCGTGGGACAAGGGCGGCATCGCCTTTCTCTGGTGGGCCAAGGACCACTTTCCGCGCCTGCCCGTGGTGATGATGAGCGGCTACCACGACTTCGATGCGATCGTGGTGGCTCTCAACGCGGGGGCGGACTATTTCCTCGAGAAACCCATTGATGTGCGCCAGCTGGTGACCCTGCTCCGCGCGCTGTCCGAGCGTGACCAACATCCCGAAGGGATCGCCGAGCTGCGGCGACGGCTCCGCTGCGCACCCCGGTAGTCCATTGCCGATGGCTGCGATCCGCGCCGGCAGGCGTGCCCGATAGAGAGGAACCGAGCGGTTGCGGCGGAGGGTCTGGGTCGGCTTCGGGCGTTTGGGAGTCTGAATTTGTAGTCGATGGCCCGCGGAGTGCCCAGGCCAATCGCGAGCACGTGCGTCATCATGTGTTTCAACTGGACGCAGAACGTACCGATGGCGGGGAACGGGGTGGGTCGTCCTACCCAGCCAACCCTGGTCCGGGCGTGCCCACAGCGCTCTGCGTGAGCCACCCGAGCAGTTTGTGGGGCTGGCGGGCAGCCATGTCGGCTGCAAGCGCCTGAAGCAGCTCGGGGCCGGTGAGCGCCGCGACCTCGTAGGCGCGACAGCGCATCGCAGCGCGGTCCGAGAGCGCTTCGGTCGAGAGCAGCACCGGGCGAACGTGCGTTTCGCCGAACTCCGCGACCAGCGCGCGCAGCCGGTCGAGGTGGCGGTACAGGCGTTCCTCGTTGAACTCGTTCTTGCACGAGACGACGAACAGACGGTTATCGAGGATGAAGGCCGCGTCGGTTTCGGCGTAGGTGGTGATGGGAACGTCGCCGTTCCCCCAGGCGGTGCCGGTGTTCCGCACGATGGTGCGGCGGTCGGAGAAGCTGCGGCCGAGGATGTGCGTCACCGCGATCTCGAGCCAACCGCCGGCGAGGAAGAAACCGGCGCCACGGTCGCCCGGGCCGGCGAGGACGACATCGCCGCCGGCGTGCCTACTCACCAGCCGCAAGGCGATGAGCGCCCGCACTGTCGCCTGCATCGCGGCCGGGAATGTGCGTTCGGCGAGCGCCACGTCGACGGAGCTTGCGCGGTGCGCCGTGGCGAAATCGCGGCGGAACGCTCGATATTCAGGTTCGTTCTCGGTGAACGCGGTGAGGACCCCGGCGGCCGCCTCGACGAGGAGCCGCTCCGAATCTGACGAAACGCCGACGTCGAGCCCGTAGGGGTCCTCCGGGAGGACACGGAGGTCGAACAGCTCCAACAGCTCCTCGGGCCGGATCTCGCCGCCGGGGAGGTCGGCCGGGCTGCCGATATCCACGCCGATCAGTTGATCCGGGACAGCGGCCAGCGGACCGTGATTCCTGTAGCGGACCGAGTTGCGCAGCGGATGGAACGAGGCGACCAAAAAGCCGCTGGGCCACGCCCGGGCCGCCGCCTCGTACGCACGCAGCGCCGTCTCGGAGGTGGCCCCGGACACATCGAGCGCGTGGGCGACGGCGCCATCGCTGCGATCGGCCACCTCGAGCGGTAGTTCCTTGCGCAGGAAGTCTTTTGGTTTGACCACCCGGTGCGTCGTTTCGATCCCCCGCGAGTGCAGCAGCCGCGCGAGGCGCGTGCACTCGCCCGAGAGCGGTACCGGGGCGAGCAGGTCGAGGCTCATGTTGGCAAAGCGTGTGCGCGTGGCCAGGGAGGAGATCAACAGCGCCACCGGGTCCGCGTCGACCGGCGCCACCACATGCAGCCGCTCGCTCCCCTGGGCGTGTGGCGCGGGTGGCTGTTGGGTGCGCACCGGGAGAGTGTAGCCCAGGGCACGGCGCCGCGGGCGCGCCACTGGGGAGCGGCTGCGGCGGTCCAGTGGTCGGGGCCGCCAAAGGGGAATACGACGCTTGACAGTGCAACTGCCCCTAGCCCGATGGCTTCGAAGAGATCGGCCGTCCCAGGTGGTTTGAGCCTGCCGCAGCATGGCGCTGCTTGTTAGAACCTCCCCGCGAGCGAGGTGGCGTAGCCGGTGAGCTCGGCGTAGCCGTCGCCGGCGGCCGTTCCGGTGACCGCGAACCCATGGTGGCTTGACTTGAGGGGGTCAGTACACGGCGCCCGCACTCGGCCCTCGGCTACAAGAGCCCGGCCGAGTACCGCGCTCAACAAGAACCCATGGTGGCTTGACTTGAGGGGGTCACTACAATCGCGCCGTGCATCCTGGCCCGGTTGTAAAAGTCGTTTGTGTCCCCCAAGCTACTCGGACACCACAATCAGATGCTCCGTCCAATCGCACGAAACTCGTCCGCCTCAAGTCAGGGTGACGGTTCACGGTAGGACCGCAGGCGCTTTTCCGTCGCGCAATAGGCGCCGTAAATTTCGTCCGCCGACATTCCGACAAGGCCATGAACCGCAGGAGAGGAGAGCCTGTCGAAGTCGCCCCACGACCCAAAGGATAGCGAAACGCCAAAATCCCCTGGCCTTTCGAACATCGCGGTTCCAGGGAGAGGCTTGAACATCTGGACGCTCGCAAAGTCTAAAACTCCTTCTCGAAGCAATTCCAGAATCCCTCTCGTGGTCCTCTCGGCAGAGTCTCGCGTTTCGCCAGGTAGGCCCATCATGAAGTACGCCTTTATGAAGAGCGCGCCGCCAAAGATTGACTTTGCTAGGGCCAGACGTTTCACTATCTCTTGAAGGGGCCAGCGTTTGCCAATTCCTTGCTGGACTGACGCATCCAAGCTTTCTATCCCTACGTTAAGCTGAACCAGTCCCAAGTCCCTGAGGTCTTCAAGCGACTTCCTGGAGAAGTACTCGAGTCGGAGTTCCGCGCTGAGCGCAGGCGTGTAACCTAGAGGCTTCTGTCGAAGCATTAGAGAGAGTCGGTCATTCCCTACCGTGATGTTGTCGTCGGCGATATGCACAACATCATACGTTTTACGAGTCAATTCCGAAATCGTCAACAATTCGGCCCAGGTGCGCTCCGGAGTTAGGACCCGCGGAGTCCTCGGCCGAAGGCCCATAACACAATAGGGGCAGCCGAACGGGCAGCCTCTAGACGTCATCAGGTAGGCAGAAAAGGACGCCAGTCCACCCGGCAGCAGGTCGTATGCGGGAGATGGAGCCGCGTCCAGGCTGTCTAGTTCATCAGTTAAACGGGGCCTGCTGGCTAACGCCCGAGTCGCTTGCGTCAGGCAACCATTGACAGCTATGTTCTCCACCTTGGTGTTACTCAGGATTGCACAGAGAATCCCGCGGAAGGCAACCTCGCCTTCGCCGCTCACCACGACATCCACCTGCGGTGCGCCCAATACACTGGCGGGCTTCGCGGTCGAATGGTGGCCCCCCACCACAGTCCAGGCTCCTGGCCAGCGGCGTTTTGCCTTGGAGCACAGATCAAGAACTCTCGGGATACTTGGCGTCGTATCGGAGAAGATCACCGCAGACGGTTCGTAGGGCACATCTGCGAACCCAACGAGGTCAGTCAACGAGGCGTTGAGATATTTCGGGTCACAGCCTGCATCTCTCGCAAGGGTTGCGAGTTGAAGCAGGACAAGGCTGTATCTCCGCGCAGGTGGGAAGCGAAGTCCGAGTGCCGAAAGCGGTCCAAGCCGGAGGAGGGAGTCATAGGTGGTCCACTTGTCTCGGTCGTGCGGGTTTCCCACGCGCGGGGTCTTGGTCGCTTCATAGGCCACCGTGTCAACGAATAGGATTATTGGCATGTTGGCCACTGCGACCTCCTTTCGATCCGCGGGCCAAAGGGCGTCTCGAATCCACTACTGGTTCTGGTCTGTCGTCCGGCTCTTCCTAGGAAGGAAATCGAGGGACTTTCCACTTCTTCATAAAGGCGGCGCGGCGGTCAGCAAACTCGGGCCAACGGGTCCTACTTGACGAGTGGGCATGATGCACTACGGAGACCAGACGTGTTGCCACTATGGCATAGCCTCGAGCCCTAGCCTGAAAGCAGTAGTCGACATCCTCATAATGAAATGGAAAGCTATTGTGGTCCCAGTTCTGTCCCTTCCACACAACCTCCTTCACTACCATGCAGGCGGCCTCAACATAGTCCGGAAAGGCGACGTCGTCGTATGCCATCACAGGCCCGGTGCTGCCGTCGGGATATATGGCATTCCCACAGTTCTGGATGTCTCCGGGTTTCCGGCCCTGGCTCCAGCCCTCGTTGGTGTAGTCCGCGAAGTTCCCGTAGACCTTTTGGGGCGCGACTATTCCGCAGCACTGGTAGGATCTCATCAACCCCTCCAACGTGTCCCACCAACCTTCGGTCACCTCAACATCGTTATCGAGCCAGGCGACAGGGCCGCCGATCACGCTGCGCAGGCCCTCCTGTCGGTTACGAGCCACGTTCCCGCCTGGGCACTCAATGAGTTCGATGCCTTGTCTCCGAACCCATTCTTGTGTTCCGTCCTCACTACCGTCGTCTACAACCATGAGCGTCATGTTGGCCGTGTGACGAAGAACGGACGCTACACACCTCTGGGTAAGCTCAAGATGGTTGTGTGTAGTCACAATCACTGTAAGACGCGTGGGTCTACTGAGCCTACGTAACTTCAAATAGAACGGCAACGTCCTCCCGCTGCCCATGGCGGCCTCAAGTTTCCCCGAAGCGAGGACCCGCGAGCCAGGCGGGACGCTCACCCGGTCACAGTGGTACCTCACCCAAAGCTTCCGCGCCGCCGAAGCCGCTCCACACACACGAATCCACGACCTCAGCGGCTATCCATAGAAATGTTCCCATGCAGAAGCTAATTGTCGTGGGACCCAACCGCGGTTCTATGGATCCTCCCGACCGCGGCATTGGCCTGTGCAGGGCCGCCTTGAGGGTGTTGTTCTGCCTATCAGGGGCCAGGTATCTCTTGGCACGAGCCGGAAAAGTGAGATCTCGGTCCAGTCTGCGGCCTTTGCCGACAATCCGGGTAACATCGTGGATGCTGGCAAATACGGAATCAGCAGGGCCGCAGAGTATCGGAAAGCCGTTCACAAGATCCTCTATCCGCTTCGCCCAACTAGAGTTTGCACTTGTGGACACGGATAAGCGACATGATCTCGTCGGCCCTATTGAACTCCGTGTGCTTGGCCTGGATAAGCGCAGCACCACGATGTGCCCTCCGTCGGGCCTCGTCCTGATGGGCGAAGAGTTGCTTTACTTGCCTAATGGTGTCCGCATCTCCGTCTGTGAGTGTACAGTACTCGCCAAGATTCTCCTCAACCCACGAGACCTGATCGCTCAGCAGGACACCTGCACTTCCTAGGACATCAAAGACCCGATTGTTGACCATCCCGAGACGGCGTTGGTAATCAGCTGTCACTCCAAGACATATGCCCGCGTTGGTGTAAAGCGATCCGAGGCGCTTTGCCTCGGCCGTGCCTTTGTACGCACGCTTCCACTTCTCGTCAGCCCAACCGAAACAATAGAGGTTCAGGTTGAATCTGAGGCAGGGCTCCACATACCGGAGGATCGCGGCGCCCTTGTAACCAAGATCACTCCCCACAAAGATAATGCTGTCTCCACGTTGTTCAGGCGCTCTTGTCACTGCAAACAACTCCGAATCCGCAAACATAGGGAGGAACGCCGCCGGGACCTTTGCTTCTACAAGTGAATTCACAATCATCTGAGAGTTACAAAGAAAGAGATCGCTGCGGGGCATCGCCGCCAAGAACCTTGATGCTGTGAAATCTGGCCAGCCGCGCAGTTGTGGAGGCAGGTTGACCACATACGAGATTACAAACGTGTTAGCGCTGACTTTCAGATCCTCCCAATATGAGAATGCGAGAACAACGTCGAACCGGGTAAGGTCGATTGTCTCAATGGCGACATTTCCAACGCCGGGGAAGTCCTGGGGTCTGAGTTCTGGATCCGGTCGCTCTGCCACGACAGACACAACCTCGTCGCATTCGACGTGGGTGAGAAACGCTCGTCGTAATGCCCGACGGCATTGCTCCTCTCCGGAGAGAGAGCCGAAATAGTAGCTAACGATTGCGATCCTCACAAACAAAACGCCAAGTTCCGCGACAAGTTGGAGACCGAGTCGATTCGTTCAAGGAAGAATGGGCAGACCCGAATCCAGGCGCTTTGCTCCTCGTTGGACAGTGGGAGGTTCTTATGCGCTGGGCAGTCACGGGCAGCAACCCAGGCCGGGGGTTCTGAGTCATTCGGCGAGTCATCCTCGGCACCTCTTGGCGCAATTCCTCTCGCAAATAGGTTGGCCCTAGACCATTCCTCCGGGTTGCTTGCCCTTATTGGACATAACGCGGTGAGGCCACCAGGCTCAAGGCAGATCCGTCTATGCCCTGGGACCGAGCAGTACGCGCCTCGGCGTTCGTCGCCGGAGAGAGTTTCCCACTCCTCCCGACTTACTGCCATTCGTTCCACCCACAAGCCGTGAGGGAGTTCCATCCCACGCAGGCGACTGACCAAATCCCGCCACTCTTGCAGCGACAGGCACAAACCGCCAAGTCCCTCGGCTCGCCCTATCTTCGAGGTGAACAGTAGCACGTGAGAACGAATCCCGAGGGCTCCTAGGTGCCGCCCAAGCTTGGCCAACTCGGGGACATTCCATGAACCAACAGCACTGTTTACCTCGGTAGTGATCCCGACATGTCGGGCCGCGGACAGGCAGCGGATGGCTGACTCGAATGACCCGGTCCGACCGACAAAGGCATCGTGCGTCTTCTCGAGGCCGTGAATGCTCAAGACAAGAGTCCCTCTGATAGCGGCCAAGACATGGAGAACTCGAACAGGCATATGGAGCCCATTTGAGAAGAGCACCGCCCGAAAACCCAAGGATTTCGCCTTCAGCAGGTCCTCCGCCAGGGTGTTTGCGAGGGTAGGCTCGCCCCCCGTGAAGACAACACTCTGGTAGCCCAATTGAGATAGCCGCCGCAACAGGACACGATGCGCCCAAAACCCACCCTTGCCGCGAGGCAGCACCGAACCTGCACTGACGTTGCAGTGCGAACATGAGAGGGTGCAGACCCTTGAGCCGAAGTATGTGAGCGCAAGCGGCCAGCGTTGAGCTTTGAAATGGCTGCTTGGCCGGTCACCGACCATCGATGGGCACTCTAGGTTGTGGATGCAAATCCACATAGAGGTTGCACGAATATGAGCGCATTGTGGTGCCGCCTTCTACCGGGAGTTGTCTAGCCGAAGCGCTGGCTTGGGTTTCGGGGTTGTGCCAACACTGCGGATCGGGGGCGCCAAACACAGAGTGCTCCAGGTAGGCCGAAGCGTAACAACCCCCGCGACACGTATCCCAGACAACGCAACCTTTGCATTTTCCAACAGGTGACCGCGAACGGATCTCGTGAAGGAGTGGGTGAGATTTCCAAATTGCCGGTAGATCGTCGCACAGCGCATTCCCGAGAACCATATTGCCGAGGAAAGTGCACGGCGACAGATCACCGTTAGCACCGACACGGATCGACGAGGAGCCGCACGAGCAGGCGTGAATGGCAGGGAGTTTGGGACACAGGGCAGCGATCAGCGGATCCGTGATGACTAACCCGTTAGATCCCTGGGAGACCCACTGAACAACGTTGAAGAACTCCTGCGGGGAAAGGCCCCAGGAGCCTGACGCTGGGCCTCGGCCGATCGCCCTATATCTGTTGAGTTTCCAGTACGAGACACCTTCCTCAACAAGGATGCGTCGGATTCTCGCCAGATTGTCACCGACCACCGTATCCCGCGGGAGAGTTGTGAACACTTCCACTTCAACGCCAATCGAGACGAGATGGCGAATCGTGCGAAGAGCCTCATCAAAGGCACCGGAGCAGTGTCGCCACTTGTCATTCAGGTCGGGATCTGCATAGTCGACTGAGACCGACACGGTCTCGAAAAGCTGCCAGTCAACGCCTCCAAGATCAAGACAAAACCCATTTGTGATGACGCCGGTTCTCATTCCGATCGAGCGGAGTGCTGCGACGAACTCGAGGAAATCCGGACGAACGAAAGACTCTCCGCCGCCGAAGCTTACGAATTCGACCCCAATCGAAGCGAGCCGCATAGCGACGTCAACCCATTGATTCAAGAGGAGTTCGTCCGTAGCCGGGCTCCGCCTGCTGTTGTTGTGGCAGTGAGCACAATGCTGGTTACATTCGTTTGTGAAGGTTACGCCCGCAACTGTACAGGGGAACGACCAAGATGCGTTGTCTTCCGGTGATGACATATACTCCGGTCTCCCAGGAATACGATCGCTCTATGTGCTGCCGTTGGCAAGGGCCTTCGGATTAGTGGCGGGCCTGAGGCTTCTGGCAGAGAACACCTGGACATGCCGAGCGGTTCGACGCTGCCGCGGTGCCATCAATTCCAGCTGGTCTCAAGCCTGAAACTTCCGTCAGCCTGGCGGGAGAACTCGATCCTTGTCCCTTTGTGGCATTCTGGGCAGTGAACAACCTGCGCTCCTGTCATCACCTGAACCCGCTTCTCACAGCAACCGCAAATGAGATTAACCAAGACTATGCTCCCCTCGACAAGTTGCATTAGCCCTCCGGGAGATTCTAGGATTTCAACGGGAGGATGGTACGCGGCAGGGCGGCACATTGTCAATGGTAAAGGTGCGCACGACAATGACGTTGGGGGCGGGCGCACGAGGCTCGTTTGCATTGTGTATGTCTTGCAGTTGCAATGGCTGGAAAGGGGACCCACCAATTCCCAAGCCAGTCCACGGTTGTGCACCGGCGAGCTCGGGCAGTCGTGCCCTCGGTCCAATCAGAGCGATACGGCGCGGCGTGGTGACCGAGCGGCATGTGACACGCAGGCCAGACTGCCCAGGCGGCCACGATCCGGAGGCTATCGTTCGGGTGAAGCCACCTCCCCACTTTGAGACAACATTCGTTTGGATCCTGGTGAAAGAGCTAGATACAGATGGGGAATACGTTAGGGGGCTTGTCACTGCGTGTCAAGAGAACCCGCTTGACGGGGGTGGGGAGATCAAATGGGGTGGCGTCGGAGTGTTGAGGGGAGAGTGAACCGCGCGTGGGTGACGGCGAAAGGGATTAGAACCTCCCCGCGAGCGAGGTGGCGTAGCCGGTGAGCTCGGCGTAGCCGTCGCCGGCGGCCGAGCCCGTGACCGCGACCGGACCTTCCCAGTAGACGGTGCCGGTGGAGCGGCGGGCGTCGAGTTCGGCGTCGGGGAGCTCGGGGCGCAGCTCGAGGTCGAGCCCCGCCGACGGCACCGTGACGCGGACGCGCGCCGGGTAGCGGGCGCCGGTGCGCGGGCTCGTCCACCAGGTGAGGGGCACGAACGTGAAGTCACCGGCCGCCAGGCGGCGCGTCGAGCCGTCGGCCGCGACCACGGTGCCGGCCGACTCGGGCGCGGCGCTGCCGTCGGCGCGCCGCAGCCGGTAGAGCATGAGGTCGCGGCCGTCGGCGAGGCGCAGGCCGAGCCAGTCCCAGCCGACGACGCCCGGCCCGAGCTGGCTCGTCCCCCACTCGTGGTCGAACCACGCCTCGCCGCGGACCGCGAGCGTGCGGCCGGCGATCTCGAGCGTGCCGGTCGCGACCATCCGCGGCCAGGTGAGGTACACGGAGGCGTTCCCCGGACCGGGGCCCTTGCGCGACATCCCGCCGTCACCCTCGAGGACGAGCGGCTGCGCCGGAGCGAGCGCGAGGCGCACACCGATGCCGGCGTCGCGGCCGGCGGCGGCGAGCGCGAGCGTGCCGTCGGCCCGCCGCCGCATCGTCCAGTCGTCGAGGGCGAGGTCGAGGTCGGCGGTCGAGGCCGAAGCGAGGGGGCCGAGGCGGGCGAGCCGCTCGGCGAAGCGCATCCGGCCGGCGCCGATGTCGGCGACGGCGAGGTTGGCGGCGAGCGCCTGGCGGGCGCGCAGCGGCGAGTCGCCCGGCGCCGGCGGGCCGGGATCGAGCCCCTGGCGGAAGAACGTCAGCTCGACGCCGTAGCGCCGGCCGGCGCTGTCGGCGAGCACGGCGGTGACGTACCACCACTCGCTCTGGAAGGCGGGGTGGGCGCCGTGGTCGCGGGGGAAGCGCAGCACCGGCGGCGCGGTCACCGTCTGCCACGCCGCGGCGGCGAGGAGGGGGACGGCGAGCAGGATGGCGAGCGGTCGCGCCACGCTACC
>JAKALX010000063.1 GCA_021823905.1 Chloroflexota bacterium
TGTCCGCCATCCCCATCCCCGACCCGGACGTGGAGGAACAGCGGGAACGCATCATCCTGGAAGGCGACGTGCCCAGCCCGGTCAACCCGCCGAGCGGCTGCCGCTTCCGCACCCGGTGCCCGATCGCAGTGGCGAGATGCAGCGAAGAAGAGCCACCACTGCGCGAAACGAACAGCGGCCATTCGGTCGCCTGTCACCTTGCGACTTAGCCCGCCGCCGGCGGCACACGACACCCCCCGACAGGAGAACGGCTGATGGAATTCCGGTATTCAACAGAAGAGAACGCGTTCCGGGATCAAGTCCGATCGTGGCTGGATGAGAACCTCCCGGCCGGATGGCAGGGCTCGGCCGGGGGCGAGGACGAAGACTGGGAGACGAGCAAAGCGTTCATCAAGCGTCTCGCGAACAGGGGATGGGTCGCCCCCGCCTGGCCCGTCGAGTACGGCGGCTCGGGGATGAGCCTGATGGAACAGACGATCTTCAAGGAGGAGCTCGCCTACCGCCGCGCGCCAAACGGAATCCACATCATCGCCGTCGGGTTCGTTGGGCCGACGGTCATGACCCACGGGACCGAGCACCAGAAGCGTCGCCACCTCCCCGGAATTACCAGCGGCGACACGTTCTGGTGCCAGGGCTTCTCCGAGCCGGGCTCTGGATCTGACCTGGCCTCGCTACAGACTCGCGCCGTCCGCGACGGCGACGATTTCGTTGTCAATGGGCAGAAGATCTGGACCAGCTACGCCCACCGCGCGGACTGGATGATCCTGCTCGCCCGCACCGACCCCGACGCGCCGAAGCACCGAGGCATCTCCTACTTCCTCCTGGACATGAAGACGCCGGGCATCACTATCCGCCCGCTCGTGAACCTGGCAGGCCGCCACGGCTTCAACGAGGTGTACTTCGACAACGTCCGCATTCCTAGCACGAACATGATCGGTGAGCTGAACCGCGGCTGGTATGTGGCGACGACCACGCTCGACTTCGAGCGCTCGGCCGTTTCAGGTGTGGCGGACGCCGCCCGCCAACTCGACGACCTGCGGGCCGCGCTGCGCGGGACGGGCGGCCGTCACCAGAACCTCCTCGCCCAGCTCGCCATCGAGAACGAGGTGGCGCGGGGACTCTCCTATCGCGTGCTTCACTTGCAACAGCAGGGTGCGGTGCCGAACTACGAAGCGTCGGTCGCGAAGCTCTTCACGTCCGAGCTGAAGCAGCGCATCTCCTCGGCGGCGGTTTCTGTCTTTGGACTGGCCGGCCAGTTGCTGCCGAGTGATCCGCGCGCGCCACTTGAGGGAAGTGGCGCGCTGCAATATATGGACAGTGTGTCCGCGACCATCGCGGGCGGTACTTCGGACATCCAGCGCAACATCGTCGCCACGCGTGGCCTCGGTCTCCCGCGAGCCTGAGGAGCGCAAACGTGACAGCCCCGAGAGCGCTGGAAGGACTACGGATCGTCGAATGCGGCAGCGGCGTCAGCGCTGCCTATGCCGCGAAGCTGTTCGCCGATCTCGGAGCGGATGTCGTCAAGGTCGAGTCTCCCGGGGGCGACATCACGCGGCTTCGCGGGCCCTTCCCAGGCGGCATCCCCAACCGGGAACGCAGTGGCCTCTTCTGCTATCTGAATGGCAACAAGCGTGGGGTCATGGCCGACCTGTCGACGGCCGAAGGGCAGGCGACGCTCGGCAGCCTCCTGGCCGACGCCGACGCGCTGATCCACAACTTCCCGCCGGGATCGCGCGAGCTCGAGGCCGTTTCGCCGGAACGCCTGCGGAGTGCGTTTCCCCGGCTAGTCGTGGCCGACATCAGCTGCTTTGGGCGAACGGGCGCCTATCGCAACTACCAGGGGACTGACCTCATCGCGCTCTCGGCCGCGGGGCTGACGTCCATCTGCGGGGCCGAGCCGGGGCGGCCGGACCAGGAACCACTCCGGCCGTTCGGGCAGCAATCGGAATTCCAGGCGGGCTGCAACGCGGCGGTGGCGCTGCTCGGTGCGCTTTTCGCGTCGAGCGTGCGTGGCGATGGCGATTACATCGACGTCTCCGCCCGAGAAGCCTTCAGCTCAATCCTCGGGACCGCGATCGTGAGCTACTCGTACATGGGCCTGGTCGCCTCGCGCCTCGGCACGCGCTCGATCCAGCCGTGGGCGTTCATGCGCTGCGAGGACGGACTCATCCTCATCTTCTGCGTCGAGAACGAGGAGTGGTCGCGGCTTGTTGACGTCCTCGGCAACCCGGAGTGGGCGTCATGGGAGATCTTCTCGGACCGCTTCGTGCGCGGCGAGAACTGGGACATCCTCAAGCCGCTGCTCGAAACCGAGGTCGCGAAATGGCGCGTGCGAGACCTCTACGAGACCGCGCAGCAGCGCCGCATCCCCCTCGCGCCGGTTTCGACAATGGCCGACCTCCTGGCCTCGCCGCAGCTCGCCTACACCGGCTTCTTTCGGACGCAGCCGGCAAGCCCGCTCGGCGACGCCCTCTTCCCGGGCCCGCCGTACAGGTTGTCTGCAACGCCCTGGCGGCTCGACGCGCCGCCGCCGAAGCTCGGCGAGGATTCGCCGCAGTGGAAGCCGCGCCAGCGGGCAACGCCAAAGCTGGGCGACGGGGCTTCGCCGCTCGCCGGTTTGCGGGTTGTCGATTTCACCTGGGTGTGGGCCGGGCCGTACTGCGCCATGCAGCTGGCGCATCTTGGCGCCGAGGTCATAAAGGTCGAATCGGAGAAGCGGCTCGACACGACGCGGCGCTTCCAACCGTTCGCCGAAGGCGAAGCCGGTGTAAACCGGTCCGGCTACTTCAACCAGTACAACCAGGGCAAGCGCAGCGTCACGATTAACCTGTCGGATCCGAAGGGCAAAGAACTGGCGCGACGCCTGGCGGATACGGCCGACGTGGTCATCGACAATTTCGCGCCGGGCGCCATGGAGCGGCTCGGGCTGGACCACGACACGCTTCGAACGTCCAATCCGCGCGTCATCACGCTTTCGCTCTCTGGCTTCGGGCCCACCGGACCAGAGAGCCGGTTCGTCTCCTACGGGCCCTCCCAGGAACCGCTCGGCGGCCTCTCCGCGTTGTCCGGGTACGTCGATGGTCCTCCCGGCGACATGGGCCTTTCCTACGGCGACCCGAACGCCGGCATCCACGGCGCGTTTGCCCTGCTTGCGGCGCTTCGGCGCCGCGACCTGACAGGCGAGGGCCAGCGGATCGACGTCAGCCTGTTCGAATCGTCGGTCTGCGTCATCCCCGAGGGCGTGATCTCCCAGTCGTTGATTGGCTTTGCTCCGCCGCGGATGGGTACGCGCGACATCGCGATGAGCCCGCACGGGATTTTCCCGTGCGCGGGCGATGATCGCTGGGTGGCCATCGCCGTTCGCGACGAAGCCGAGTTTCGCGCGTTCGCGAGTGTGCTCGGAAAACCCGGGCTCACCGCCGATCCGCGCTTCCGAACGTTCCAGGCGCGAAAGGCGAACGAGGACGACCTCGATGCGATCATTCGCGACTGGACGCGCACCCGCGACCGGTTCGACATCACCCGCGACCTGCAGGCGGTCGGTGTGCCCACGTTCCCATGCCTGACCATCGAGGACCTCATTGCAGACCCAGCACTTGCCGAGCGCGGCTTCTTCGAGACCGCCGAACACCCGGAGGTCGGGGTGCGGGCGCATGCCGGAGTCCCGTGGAGGGCGCAGCGGGCGCTGATGGTGCCAAGAGGACCGGCGCCCAGCCTGGGCGAGGCGAACGGTTACGTCCTTCGCGAAATCCTGGCGTTGACGGAGGCGGAGATCTCAGACCTGCAAGCTGCCGGCGTGATCGGATGATCGAACCTCGCATCGGTGCCGCAGCCGCATCAGGACACTTCCCGCCAACGCGTATATCGTTGCATAGGGGGCGCCCGGATCCCAAATTGCTGGGCGGTCAGGTGCGATGAAGTCGGATTCCCAGCCAGACCCTCGTCAGGCCAACGGCCATTCAGATCCCGGCGTTGCACCGTACGGCAGCGCCGAGACCCGGTTGAAGATCCTCGATGCTGCCCGGACCATCTTCGCTGGACGCGGGTTTGTCGATGCGACGATCGACGACATCGTCACCCGCTGCGAAGTCTCCCGCGGCACCTTCTATTACTACTTCAAGAACAAGGGCGATGTCTTCGAAGCCCTTGTGCGCATGTCGTGCTCCGAGCTCCTTGAGCAGACGAAGATACTGCCCGCGTCCGACGACCCCTTTACGAGGATCGAGGCGCGCAACCTGGGGTATCTGCGTGTGTTCGCGGCATACAAGGACATCTTCAGGAACCTGTTTCAGGTAGCGACGATCGAGCCGCGCTTCGCGGCTCTTCAGCATGAGTTGCGTATGTCGTTTCTGATGCCCATTCAGAAGAGCCTCGAGCGCAACCTTCAGGCCGGTCGGATCAGCAAGCTAAATCCGCGGATTGTGGCGTTCGGACTGGGCGGTATGCTCGACTGGTTCGCCTACGTGTGGCTCGGGCTGGACCTTCTTGACGACCCGCGGGTCACCATTGAAGAGGCCGCGCACGAGCTCTCGGAACTCTGGTACCACGCGATCTACGGAAGCCGGCGTCACCCGGGCTGCACGCGGGAGCCCCTTGGGGGGCGTTGACAGGCCACCGGCGAAGAGAGCCGTCGCTCGCTTGAGGAGGCCGCGGTGACTGACTGTTAGAATCGCTCTTCGGTGAGACGGTTCACGCAAAACGCTTCACCGTGAAGCGCCGCTGAGCTGAGGTAGCACGCCGGTCGGCCGCCCCGACAAGCTCCCAATCGCCGGCGCCGCGGTGAATTCGGGCTAAGCGAACGGCGATCGCTCGGGCACTCCCACGATCTGCTCGCGCACGAGGTCGGCGAACTCGTCGTCGTCGCAGCCCAGCTGCGAAAGGATTTCACGTGCGTGCTGGCCGAACGAAGGCGAAGTCTCTGCTGAACGGTAGCGGGATTCGGAGAAGGTCAGCGCGGTCGTCGGCATCGTGATCGGCCCGACGACCGGGTGATCGAAGGTGGAGACGAAGCCGTTCGCCGTCGCCTGTTCGCCGAGGACCACCTCTTCCAGGAACGTGAGGGGCGCGCACGGGACGCCCGCTGCCGTGCATCGCTCGACCAGTTCGATGGTCGAGAAGTGTGCGATCGCCTCGCGCGCCTGGGCCAGCAGCGTCGCAAGAAGCGGCCGTGGGTCATCCGGCATCTGGAAATTCGGGTCGCTCACGCTCGGATCGTCGATGCCGATGATGCGCATGAGCTTTCCACGCAGAATGCCAGGCGCGCCGAGGGCGACGAACCCATCCCGCGTGGCGTAGGTGTTGTAGAACCAGCGGTTCGCGCCCATGTGGCGCCGGCGGGCAACGAACGACTCGTACGATGTCCCCTGCTCGCGCCGTGCGGCGACGAACTCCCGTTTCCATTCGTCGGTCGCGTCGATGACGTTCGCCGTCGCCGTCTGGAGGGCGAGTGACGCCTGCAAGAGCGAGGTTGAGACCTTCTGCCCCCGCCCGGTGCGATCCCGCTCGCGGAGCGCCACGGTCACGCCGAAGGCCAGTGTCATGCCCGCCATGTAGTCCGTGAGGAACGCCTCGCTGCCAACCGGCACTCCGTCGTCCCAGGCTCGCCCCGAGAGCGTGAGCCCGGAGGCGGCCTGCACGATCACGTCGAGCCCGGGCCGGGTCGCGTCGGGACCCTTCGTGCCGAAGGCGGAAACTTCACCAAAGATCAGCCGCGGATGCTCGGGCGCCAGCTGCTCGTATCCGAGTCCCACGGCTTCGATCGCGCCCGGCCGCATGTTGGACAGCAGGACATCGCTTGCGAGTGCGAGTCGCCGCGCGAGAGCATGGCCTCGTTCGTTCCCCAGGTCGATGGGGATCCCCTTTTTGCCGCGGGATTTGATGATGTACTGGCGGCCCTCGCCGGGCACGATCTCGCTGTTCTTGCGCGTTTCGTCGCCGGTGATGGGCTCGACCTTGATGACCTCCGCGCCACCGCTCGCGAACAGCTCGGCGCAGTAGGGAACGGCGACATACTGCCCGAGCTCGAGGACGCGCAGGCCCGAGAAAGGGCCTGTCCCTTCCTCAACCACGGCGGCTTCCCGACGGCGACGCCAGCCTGCGCTCGAGGTCCTCGATGACACGAAGGAGCGCCCGGTCCTCGCGCAGCGGCTCGAGCGGCGCCGGGACGTGTGTCCCGCCAAAGACCCAGACGATCTCCTCGTCGTCGTCGACCACGTGGTCGGGAACCACCGGGATCTGGAGTTCGCGCAGCCGTTCGCGATGCCGCGAGAGCGGCTTCTCATAGCACTGGCGCACGAATGGCCGGAGATCGTGGACGTCGACAACCTCCCAGCGCAGCCCGACGCCCGACCAGATGTAGACGTCGCAGCCCATTCTGGCCGTGTCGGCGATGACATCGCGCGCGTGGGGCCGCAAACGGTGGTCCCATGTCAGGATCGTGTCGTCGACATCGAAGAAGACCGCAAGCCGTCGGGTCCTGTCCGTTGGTTTCTCCTATCCCTTGATCCGCGCCAGCGCCGCTTCCGCCTCGGTCACAAACCGGCGCATGACTTCGGCTGTCGTCGTTTCGTCCTTGAACTGAACGATGCCCTGCCCGGCCGGAATGTGCATCAGCGGCTCAACCTGATAATCCTCGATCGCCCCCAGGAGATCGCCGATGAGGATGTCCTGGTAGGGCATCTTCAGCGGTACGGGGGCGTCCGGGGCGGCCCATTCCTCGCTCCAGGCGGTCCTGATCTGGCGGAGCGTCTTCCCCGAATCCGCTCGCGAGATGACCGTGTCCTCCGCGCCGGCGGCCAGCAGCTTCTTGAGGACAACGGGATCAGTGTGGTTCTCGCGCGTCACCAACCACGGGGTGCCGACCCAGACGCCCTCGGCGCCGAGCGCGAATGCGGCTGCGATGTGACGACCGGTTGCCACGCCCCCGGCGGCGAGCACGGGGCGCCCCTGGGCCAGGTCCACGATCTGGGGAACGAGCGAAAATGTCCCAATGGCGCCGGTGTGGCCACCCGCGTCGTATCCCTGGGCGACGAGGATGTCCGCGCCTGCGTCCATCGCATAGCGAGCGTTTCGCGGAGAGCCCACCAGCGATACGACCATCTTGCCGTCGGCCTTGGCGGCGTCGACAGCGCCAGTGGGAGTGCCGATGCCCAGCGCGAAAACGTTGACGTCGGACTCGAGGACGGCTTCGACCTGTTGCGCGGCCATTTCCTCGGAGCGGACGAACCGGGAGCGCATCCCCGCGCGTTTCGGGCGGCCGACGTTGTACTTCTCGTAGATGTGGTCGACGAAGGCCCGGTGCTCCGCCGGGAGCTGGGCCTCGATTTCCTCGCGGTTGTTCGAGGCCGGCATGCCCTTGGGGATGACGAGGTCGATGCCAAACGGCCGCTCGCCGATGCGTCGCCGGATACTCTTGAGGACATCCCGGATCTCCTGGGGCGTCTTCCGCGTGCCCCCGAAGATGCCGATCCCACCCGCCTTTGCCACCTCGACGATGACATCCTCGTGATGAGCAAAGGCGAAGATCGGGTACTCGATCCCGAGCATGGCGCTGACGCGCGTATGGAGAAGGGACGAAGTCATGCCTTAGGCCTCCGATGGATCTGCTGAAGATTGTTGAGAGCCGGTCGTGTCGCGAAGGAGCAGCTCGCACGACCGCCAGGCTGCGATCAGGCGATCCTCGTCCGTGTAGCTGAGCGATCCGGCGAACGCCTCGCTGAAGCGAACAGACCGCGCTTCGTCGGTCATGAGCCAGCGGGCGGTGAGTCGCGTCGCCGCCGCGACATCGAGGATATCGCGGTAGCCGAGGATGGCACGTGGTTTCGACATGTCGAGGATCAGGCTCGACTTCTCCGCCAGCGGATACGCGCCGCGGCAGTACTCGGCGGGAATGCCGACGAGCTCCATCTCCGCCCCGAGCTCGTCGAGAATCAATTCCGCGACTGCCTTCGCGCTGAGCACGGTCTCGTCGCCGGCGTTGAACGCTTCGCCCGCCGCCGCGGGGACCGTCGCAGCGAGGAACACCAGCTTCGCCAGGTTCTCGACATAGCCGCGCTGGAAGTACGCCATCCCGTCGTGGGGCAAGACCATCTGCTTCCGGCCGTCGAGGACGCGTTTCACTATTGCCCACTCGTGGCTCAACGGCCCTCTTGGTCCGTAGACGCCGGGATAACGGACGATGACGCCTTCGAAGTCGCCGCGAACGTGCTGTTCGAAGATCTGGTCCTCCCCGGCAGCGACCTTGCCGGTGTAGTTGTTGGCGTCGTACTGGCGTTCGGCCAGTTCCGCGATTGGGAGTGGGAGCCGGCCTTCAGGTGTCGGCCGGTTGGTGCCGAGATAGACGGGCTGGCCCGTGATTCCCACGAAGCGGCCGACTCGTCCGGCGAGGGTCGTCGCCAGCGCCCGCAGGCGGCCGGACGTGCAGACCGCGACCTCCCAGTTCCGCGCGCCGAGCTTCTCGGCGATGTCGGCCGGGTCGCGCGAATCACCGTGGAGATGCTCGACATCGCCGGCGAACGGCGTCTCGTGGGCCCCGCTGTGGTAGACGGTGACGGCGTTCCCTGCGGAAATGAAGTTATTGACGATAGGGACGCCGCTCGGGCCGGTCCCTCCGACCACGAGCACGTGGCTCACGCGGCTACCTCCACGCGCGGGGGCTGGCACGACTCGCGGCGAATGAAGACTGATTCGCTCCTGATGCTCATTGGACCCGATCGGTCGCCGCTCATCACCCGCATGAGGAGATCGACCGCCCCCTCGGCGTGCTCGCGCTGGTCGACGAAGATGGCGCTCAGCGCGGGGCTCATCGACCGCGCCCATTCGGAGTCGCCAAAGGCGATCACCGACAGGTCGCGGCCAACTTCGAGGCCGGCCTCCCGGATCGCCCGAAGCGCGGCGGGGACGAATTGGTGCACGCCCACGACGAGCGCCGTGGGGCGATTCGGCCGGCGCAGCAGCTCGATTACCAGGCGACGGCAGCCCTCCGCATCGGAAAACACGCCATCGAGCTCATCCCCCTCGGTGATCCCGTGCTCGGCCATCGTGCCGCGAAAGAGCTCGCGGCGATGCCGCCCGCCAGCCACGCGCGCCGCGGAGTGAACGAACGCCACCCTGCGATGCCCGGCCGCGACGAGTTCGGCCACCGCCGAGCGGATGGCCGGCCCTTCATCGACGAAGGCGCTCGGAAGCTCGCGGCGCGGCTGCCGCAACTGGATGAGGACGGTGGGGATGCCCGACGGCGTCACCGCCCGCTCGACCGCTGAGACGGATTCGAGCGGTGAGATGAGCAGGCCGTCGACGCGGCGGTCGAGCAGATTCGTGATGTGGATCGCTTCATGGGCGGGGTCGAACCGCGACTCCGCCACCAGGAGGGCGTAGCCGAGTGGACGCACGGCGTCCTCAACACCGCGTACCAGCTCGACGGTCATGGAACTCAAGAGGTCCGGCACGATCAAGCCGATCGTCCTTGTCCGGGCGCTCCGGAGACTCTGCGCGGCCGGGTTGGGCACATAGCCCAGGTCCTGGATCGCCACGTTGACCTTCGCTCGTACGGCGGGGCGAACCGACGGATGGTTATTGAGGACCCGCGAAACGGTGCCGAGAGACACGCCGGCGCGCTCTGCGACCTCACGAATCGTTACCATGCGCCGCTCTCGTTGACACGATCGGATGGTCCCGGTAGATTTCTTCGATAACGTTTCATTGGAAACCTTTCCAAAATGAACCGTTCCCAAGCGTAGAGAGATCGGCTGACTCTTGCAAGCGCGGCGGCGCCAGGCCGAAGACCTCGCGGCTGCAATACAGTCTTGACAGGGAGATCCAGATGTCTCGAATCGAACGCATGCGGTTGAGCCGGCGACGGTTGCTCGCAGGAAGCGCCAGCGCGGCAGCCGGCGTCGCCGCGCTGGATGGCTATCTGATCGAACCCGGCGCTGGTTCCCCGAACTACGCCCTGCTCTGGAAGAAGGCGTAGCATGCCGGTTTCCCATCAGAGTGAACATCTCCGCCAGGGGTAGCCATGGTCGCGTTTGTGGTCCGGCGTTTGCTGCAGGGCGTCCCGGTTCTCCTACTTGCGAGCATTGCCGTATTCCTCGTCCTCCGGCTTGTTCCCGGTGACCCGGCCACCTCGTTGGCCGGACCGGATGCCACGCCGCAACGGGTGGAGGAGATCCGGGGGCAGCTCGGCCTTAACGACTCGCTTCCCGTGCAGTACGTCCGCTGGCTCGGCCAACTGCTCCGCGGAGACCTCGGCACCTCGATCCGCGGCATCGAGGTCTCGCGGCTCCTCAAGGACAGCATGCCCTCGACACTCGAGCTCGCCGTCGCCGCGTACATCTTCGCGCTCATGCTTGGTATTCCACTCGGTGTCATGGCGGGCGCGCATCCGCGGACCGGCTGGGATTGGACCCTCTCAGGTTTCACGCTCATCAGCATAGGAATCCCCTCGTTCCTGACCGGCATCCTTCTCCTCTGGTTGTTTGGAGTACAACTGAGTTGGCTTCCGACTTCTGGGCGGGTCTCGTTCTTCAGCAACCCGGGCCAGTCCCTGGAGCACCTTCTCCTCCCCGCGTACGCGCTTGGCGCGAACCTTGCCGCCGTGCTGGGACGCTACACGCGCACTTCCGTTGCGGAGATCATGGGGCAGGACTACATCCGCACGGCAAGAGCGAAGGGTCTCGCGGGCCGGCAGGTGGTGGTGAGCCACGCCCTCCGTAACGCCCTCGTCCCGGTTGTCACCATCACGGCGTTGCAGGTCGGCGCGGTGCTCGCCGGCGCCGTGGTCGTCGAGCAGGTCTTCACCCGACCGGGCATGGGCCGGCTCGTCGTCGAAGCGATCCAGAACCGTGACTACGTGGTCGTGCAGAGCACCCTCGTGGTGCTGGTCACCATCTTCGTTGTCGTGAACCTCTCGGCCGATCTGGCCTACGGGTTCCTCGACCCGAGGATTCGCCGCCGATGACCGCCCTCACCTCCGAACCCGTGGTCGTTCGCGAGTCGTGGCGCGGGAGGAAACGGCACGAGTCGATGCTGTTTGCGACGGTCGAACGCATCCTCCGCAACCCTGTCGGCCTCGTTGCCGTATCTGGGATCCTCGTACTCGTCGTTGCCGCGCTGGGCGCGAGCTTCATCGCGAAGTACTCGCCGAACGACCAGGCCTACCACGGGGCGGCGCGTTACCTCTCACCCTCGTTCGACCATCCCTTTGGGACCGATTATCTCCGGCGCGACCTGTTCGCGCGGACGCTGTTCGGTCTCCGCAACTCGCTCCTGATCAGCATCGGCGCCGTCACGTTCGGGTCATCAGTCGGGATCAGCGTGGGGTTTCTCAGCGGTTACGCAGGCGGGTGGTTCGATGCCATCATCATGCGGGTCATCGACGCGCTGCTGGCGTTCCCCGGCCTGCTTGCGGCGATGGCGATCCTTACCATTCTTGGGACGGGACTCGTGAACCTTGCCATCGCGATCGCGGTGTTCAACATTCCCGCGTTCGCGCGGCTCTCGCGCGCCCAGATGCTCGTGGAGAAGAACCGTGACTACGTCTTCGCCAGCCAGGCGCTCGGCGCCGGCCCGCTGCGCATCGTCTTCCGCCACATCTCCGCCAACGCCATCCCCCCGCTCCTCACACAGGTTGCGCTGGCGATAAACGGCGCGATCGTGCTCTCCGCCGCGCTCAGCTTCCTTGGGCTGGGCGAGAAGCCGCCCGAGCCATCGCTCGGCAGCCTCCTCAACGACGCTAAGAGCCACCTGCGCGACGCCTGGTGGATGGCCGCCTTTCCCGCGGCCACGATGGCCTTCCTCCTGCTCTGCCTCAATTTCCTCGCGGACGCGATCAACGAAGCGACCAGCCCCTACGCTCGGCGGAAGGTATAGGTCATCGGAAAGGACCGAACTCATGGATTTCGCATTCACCCAGGCTGAACAGGCCCTCCGGCAGGAAATTCGAGCGTTCCTACAGTCCGCACCGACAGGTGAGCAGGCGAACGAAGATGCGCCGAACCTCGCCCTCGAACGTGCGCTGGCCGCGAATGGCTGGCTGACGATGGCCTGGCCAAGGGAGTACGGCGGCCGGGGCGCGGGCCAGATGGAACAGCTCATCTTCAAGGAAGAGCTGTTCCAGGCTGGTGGCGCGTTCGACTTCCTGGGCGTGCAACTTGCGGGACCGACGATCATGGTCCACGGGACGGAAGAGCAGAAGCGCTTGCATCTGCCCCGGATCGCCGCGGCCCAGGTCCGCTGGTGCCAGGGCTTCTCGGAGCCGGGCGCCGGTAGCGACCTCGCGAGCCTGCAAACGCGGGCGGTGCGCGATGGCGACGATTTCGTCATCAACGGCCAGAAGATCTGGACCTCGAACGCCCACCACGCCGACTGGATTCTGCTGCTGACGCGGACCGATCCGGAGGCGCCCAAGCACCGCGGCATCTCGATGTTCGTGGTCGACATGAAGACGCCCGGCATCTCGATTCGGCCGCTGGTGCAAATGACCGGCGTTCACGGCTTCAACGAGGTGTTCTTCGAAGACGTC
>JAKALX010000064.1 GCA_021823905.1 Chloroflexota bacterium
CGCCGTCCGCGCGGCGGCGCGTGGCCTGGTCGTCGTCGACCCGGCGGTTGCCGCGGCAGTTCACGCACCAGCCGAGCGAGACGCCGGGAGTGCTGCCGGCGTTTCGCTCACCGCCCGCGAGCGCGCGGTTCTCGGCCTCGTTGCGATCGGGCTGCCGAACAAGGGCATCGCCCGTGAGCTTGGCATCAGCGAGCACACCGTGAAGTTCCACGTCGGCGCGATCCTCGGCAAGCTTGGAGCCGCCAGCCGCGCCGAAGCGGTCGCGTTGGCGGCGAGGAGCGGACTGATCAGCCTGTAGGTGGTTCGAAGCCAGGCGCCGGTTATTCGACGGGCCCGAAGTCCAGGTAGTCCTGCGGGTTGACGGCGGCGCCGTTCTTGCGGATCTCGAAGTGCAGGTGCTCTCCGGTCGTGAAGCCGGTGACACCCGAGACGCCGAGCGAATCACCCGCGCTCACACGCTGGCCGGGGCTCACCGAAATGGCGTCCATGTGCGCGTAGAGCGTGCTCCAGCCACCGCCACAATCGACGATGACGTGGTAGCCGTAGGAGTACGTGAGGTACTCGGTGGTCGTCACAACGCCGTTGCAGGCCGCGAAGATCGTCGAATGGTGCAGGCCGTAGAGGTCGAGATCGATGCCCGTGTGGAAGCGGTTCATGGCGACGTCGACGCCGAACGGGTCGCTCACCCCATGCCAGGTGGCCAGCGGGTAATGGAAAATGCCGTTGGCGCCCGCGGCTGGCGAGCCTCCCCGACCGCTGACGGGGCCGCCCGACGTGCGTGCCGGTGGCGGCGCGGGCGGCGGCGGTGGCGGCTTCAGGGTCGCACCGATGAGGAGGAGGAAATCGCCGGGCTTGAGGCCCGCGCCGTCCGAGATCGCGTTCGCCTTGTAGGAGACCACGGTGTCGGCCGTGATGTTGTCGTACTGCCCGACAATCGAAGCGACCGTGTCGCCGGTCTTGATCTTGTAGAGGATGCCATCCTTGCGGGGCACGACAAGCTGCTGGCCGCGCTGGATCAGGTCTTTGTCGCGCACTTCCGGGTTGTTCATGAGGAGCGTCTGAAGCTTGATCGCGAACTTCCCGGCGATGGTGCTCGCCGAGTCACCCGGCTGCGCTTCGTAGAGCAGGAATGGCTGGCGCGGGTCCACGATGTCGGCCAGCGGCTTCACGTTGGCGCCCTGCTCGCCCGAGCTGGCGGCGGCGGCCGTCACGCCGGCTGAGAACGAGGCCGTGGGTGAAACGCCACCGGCGGCGCGAATGCTTGAGACGTCGGCCCGGGCGACGAGATCGGCGACGGAGGCCTGAGTCTGATTGGTGGAAGCCGGACGGAAGTAGGCAAGCGTGTGCGACTGGGTGCTGCCAGTAAGGCCGGAAAGCGAGAAGTCGGGGACGGTGAGCGAGGCGGAAGCGCGGGACGTATTGGGGAAGCGGGCGGCGAAGGCTACTGCAAACCCTGCCAGTAGCATGACCACCAGATGGACGAGCATCCGGCCGTGGCGCCTGCCGTGCGCGTGGGATCGTGTGCGCTGTCCCAGAGTCCCCATAGATGTTCCGGTCAGGGTTGCGCGAAGCGCCTTTGATGGCCTTCGCGGGCTGAGCACCGCCTAACCTTGCTCGTCGCCTCCTTCGCAGGCTATCCCGGGTCCACTCGATATCCGGGACGGGGATCGCCTAAGCGCGAACCCTAAAGGTCCGTCTTCAGGCTCGCCAGGAACTCCTCGTTCGTGCGAGTCCTCGCGATTCGCTCGAGCAGCCGTTCGGTCGCTTCGAGCTGGTTCGGCGAGTTCTGCGAAATCATAGCCGTCATTCGCCGAACGAGCCACACGCCCTTGAGGGTTTTCTCATCGAGGAGCAACTCTTCCCGGCGCGTGCTGCTTCCCTGCACGTCCAGCGCCGGGTAGAACCGCCGCTCGGCGAGCTTCCGATCCAGCCGCAGCTCGAGGTTGCCGGTTCCCTTGAACTCCTCGAAGACGACTTCGTCCATGCGGCTGCCGGTATCGACGAGGCAGGTCGCGAGCACCGTCAGTGATCCGCCCTCCTCGCACTTGCGCGCCGCGCCGAACAGCCGCTTCGGCGGGTAGAGGGCGATCGGGTCGACGCCGCCCGAGAGTGTCCGCCCGCTGGGGGGCAACGCGAGGTTATAGGCGCGTGTCAGCCGTGTAATCGAATCGAGCAGGATGACGACGTCCTTGCCGCCCTCGACCAGGCGTTTCGCTCGCTCCAGGGCCATCTCCGCGACGCGGGTGTGATCTTCCACCGGCTCGTCGAAGGTGGAGCTGACGACCTCGCCGCGCACGCTCCGCTGCATGTCGGTCACTTCCTCTGGCCGCTCGCCGATGAGGAGGACGATGAGGTGCACGTCCGGATAGTTGCTGGCGATGCCGTTGGCGATGTTTTTCAAGAGCATCGTCTTGCCGGCTTTCGGCGGCGAAACGATGAGCCCGCGCTGACCGCGTCCAATGGGAGCGATCAGGTCGATCACGCGCGAGGTCAGATTGTCCGAGGTTGTTTCCAGTTTCAGCTGCTGGTTCGGGAAAATCGCTGTCAGGTTCTCGAAATACGGCCGCCGCTTCGCGGTCTCCGGGTCCATGCCGTTGACCGCTTCGACCTTGAGCAGCCCCCAGTACTTCTCGTTGTCCTTCGGGTGGCGCACCTGGCCGGTCACGTAGTCGCCGGGGCGAAGCGCGAAGCGCCGAAGCTGCGACTGCGAAACATAGATGTCGTGTGGTCCGGGCAGCATCGACTCGCCGCGCAAGAAGCCGTAGTTCCCGTCGTCGCTGACTTCCAGGAAGCCGCCCGAGAAGACGTTTCCACGCGCCTCGGCCTGCATCTGGAGCAGACGGAAGATCAGGTCGGGCTTGCGCAACGTGCTCGCGTTCTCGACGCCCATCTCGTGTGCGATCGCCATCAACTGTTCGCGCGTGCTGGCGTTCAGTTCGGCGATGTTGAGCGCCGTCATGGCCTGCTGCCGGCGGCGGCGTCCGCCGTCGCGCTGCTGCAGTTCATCGTCGTTGAGGGGTTCGGGGTTTTCGTTTGTTTCTTCGAGTTCAGTTGTTTGCAAGATGCATCACATTGGCAGCCTGAGGAGAGGGGTGGCTGCGCTTCCGGGAAATAGAGAGGGATGGTGTTCGAGGCGTTTGGACGGCTCTATCCACTGCGCTGCGGCACGCCTTCGGCGGCGGCCTTCTTCATCAGCAACGCCAGCATACGATCCATCCCTCCACCAGCGCAACTCCAGGGCGCAACCCCGCACAACCGCCGGGAGATTCCCTCCGGGCCGTTTTCACTTTGCGCCTTCCCCTCGGCCGCTCTACCATTCAGGTTCACGCTTATTCAAACCACAGGACCGTAACCTCATGGCGAACAACAAATCCGCCCTCAAGCGGTGGCATCAGTCTCTCAAGCGGCGCGACCGCAACCGCTCCACTCGCAGCGCGATGCGCAGCCAGATCCGCGCCGTGCGCGAGGCCGCCTCCGTTGGCGACGACGACGCGATGAAGACCGCGCTCACCGCTGCTTTCTCGTCCCTCGACCGGGCGGCCAAGAAGGGCGCCATCCACACCGGCAAGGCCGACCGGGCCAAACGCCGTCTCGCCCACCTCGTGGCGAGGAGCGAAACCGCGTCCTGAGCCCCCTGGTTCAAGCGAACACAAAAGCGTCTGCCGCGCGGCAGACGCTTTTCGTTTGCGCCGAGCGCCGGCTATACCCCCGCGCTGCTCCTGATCGCGCGAAGCCCGTAAGAACTCCATCTGGCATGGGTCGCATCCGCGGGAAAGTCATTCGCAACACGTTCGACCGAGGCGGGCACAGCTGACCCGGCGCCAGCGAGATCGCGCTGCCGCTGATCAAGTTCAAACACCTCCGAGACAGTCGGGCAACTGCATAAGCAGTTGCCCGACCCAGGTGCAGACACGGCTGTCTCAAATGGGAGGGAGGCTCTGGAGAAGGCGCCGGGGGTGGGGTTTGGGGAGGGGCCGGGTAGGATTGCGATATCCCGTCACGATCCGCCCAGGAGGCCCTCCCTGTCTCATTCTAGCAAGCTCACCAGCTCCCAGCCGCCGGCCGTTGAGGAGTGTCCGATGCAGAATCTGACGCTGCCCAGCCGGAACCAGCGCAAACTCAGCCGCCTCCACCTCGGGGACCTCTCGGCAGAGGCCAAGAAGCGGCTCAAGTGCATCGACTGGCATCGCGCCCATGGCGAGAACGTCAGTCTCACGAGCCGCCACTTCGGCATCAGCCGCCAGACGTTCTATCGCTGGTGGCAACGCTACGACCCGCACGACCTGCGGACCCTCGAGGACCGCCCCTGCCGGCCGCGGCACTGCCGGAAGGTGAGCTGGACTCCAGCCGAGGTGCTCGCCGTCCGCAAGGTGCGCGAGCGCTACCCGTTCTGGGGCAAGCTGAAGCTCGTCGTCCTCCTGGCGCGCGAGGGCCTGTCGCTCTCGGCCTCACGCGTCGGACGCATCCTCAGCTACCTCAAGCGCACCCGCCAGCTCGTCGAGCCGCTGCGGCGCACCTCCGCCAGGCGGCGCCAGTGGAAGCGCCAGTACGCGACCCGCAAGCCCAGGGAGTACCAGGCCACGGCGCCCGGCGACATCGTCCAGATCGACACGATGGATGTCCGGCCCGAGCCGGGCGTCGTCCTCAAGCAGTTCACCACCGTCGACGTCGTCAGCCGCTGGTCCGTTCCCACCATCGCCAGCAACGCCACCGCCACGCTGGCAACCCGTGCCCTCGCAGACCTCATCGCCCGCTCGCCCTTCCCCATCAGGGCGATCCAGGTCGACGGCGGCTCCGAGTTTATGGCCGAGTTCGAGGATGCCTGCCAAAAGAACGCCATCCTCCTCTTCGCCCTCCCTCCCCGCAGTCCCAAGCTCAACGGTCGCGTCGAGCGCGCCAACCGCACCTACCGCGAGGAGTTCTACAACTGCTCCACCGCCACCCCCACCGTCGCCGGCTTCAAGGCCGACCTGCTCGCCTGGGAGCACACCTACAACCACGTCCGCCCTCACCAGGCCCTCGGCTACCTCACCCCCGCTCAGTTCCTCTCCCGCTGGACCAAACAACACCTGGAGGATCTGTCACGCACCTACTGAACCAGTACACCGAATCGACAATCGGCAATCGACAATCGACAATTGCCTCATGCCGATCTACGAGTTCCGCTGCGGCGATTGCGGCAAGGTCACGAACCACTTCACGCGCAAGGTCGACACCGAGGTGACGGCCAGTTGCGAGCACTGTGGGAGCGCCCGGACCTCCCGGATGATGTCGAAGTTCGGGCGCACCTACACGCGTTCGGACATCATGGAGAAGTACGGCGATCCGGCGGATTCGGGCGGCGGCCCCGACGCCTACCGCGATCCGCGCCAGATTGGCACCTGGGTCGAAAAGCGCTTCGAGCAATACGGCATGGACCTGCCCGACGGCGCTCGCGAGATGATCGACGCCGCCCGCGACGGCGAGTTCCCCGATCCCGTCAAGGACTTGTGATTGCCGATTGCCGATTGCCGATTGCCGATTGCCGATTGCCGATTGCCGATTGCCGATTAGTGTCGTGCTCTTGACGTGGCAACGGTCCACTGTCCGTAGCGGGCGGAAGAATGAAGGCGGCAGGTGACGAGGTTCGACGGAACACTGAGCGTGAAGCCCCGCGATACGAGGTTCTTCACGCGGCGTTTCTGGGTCACAGCGTAGCAAGGACTCCGCTAGGAGCGACGAGCCCGAATCGACAATCGATAATCGGCAATCGACAATTCCCCCGTGCCTGACACTTCGCCGCTCGACACCATCATCCCGCACATCCTGGCGAACTTCGCCGAAAAGAGCGAGGCACGCGAACGCGCCCTCGCCGCCAGCCGGACGCTGATCCGGCAGAGCGCGAACGCGATCCGCGCCGTCCATCGCGGCGAGTTCGAGCAGGCGGGAGCCATGCTCGACGAAGCGCGTGCGCTTCGCGACCGGGCCGTCGAGACGCTGGCCGGCCACGGCGACGTCTACTACGCGGGCTTCCTCCACGACGCCCAGAAGGAGTACGCGGAAGCGCGGACGACACTGGCGCTCCTGTCCGGCGCAACCATCCCGTCGCCGGAGGAACTTGGCGTCGAATACCCCGCCTACCTCAACGGCATCGCCGAAGCGGTGGGTGAGCTACGCCGCTGGATCCTCGATCGCCTCCGGGCAGGCGAGTTCGGCGGCTGCGAGGGCATCCTGGACGCGATGGACGACATCTACTCGGTGCTCGTCACCGTCGATTTTCCGGACGCCATGACCGGTGGGCTGCGTCGGACAACGGACCAGACGCGCGGGATCCTCGAGAAGACGCGGGGCGATCTGACGATGGCGATTGTCCAGCGCGAAGCCGCCGGGCGATTTGGCGGCGCGTGATGCCGGGCGCCGGCCGGCCTTCGTCCCTCGACTGACAAGCCCGGCCAATTCCGCTACGGTACCCGCAGGGGCCGCCGGGCTCTGCTGGAGGGGAAAGCATGACGACGAAGTTCCGCTACTCGATGTGGGACGGCACGCAAGAGGTGCCGCCCCTCGAAGCCGACGCCATCCTCGATAACCTCACCGACGATCTGATGAACTTCGGGGACCTCCAGCACGCGCTTCGGAACATGCTCCAGCGGGGGATGCGCGACCCCAACGGCCAGCGCATGCAGGGCCTCCGCGACCTCCTCCAGCAGCTTCGCCAGCAGCGCCGCCAGCAGCTCGACCGCTTCGACCTCAGCTCCGTTTTCGACGACATCAAGCGCCAGCTCGAAGAGATTGTGGCGATGGAGAAGAACACCATCGACCGGCGGCTGGACGAAGCCTCGGGCAATAGCCAGCAGGATGGCCAGCCCCAGGACGGGCAGCAGGGGCAGCAACAGGCGGGCAACCAGCAACCGGGGGAACAATCGCAGTCCGGCCAGCAAGGGCAGCAGTCGCGCGGCCAAGAAGGGCAGCAACAGTCCGGCCAGCAGCAGGGCGGGCAACAACAGCCAGGCCAACAGCAGCCCGGCGGTCAGCAGCCAGGAGGCGAGGGGCAGCAGCCGAACGAGTTCGCCGAGATGCTGCGCACCATCGCCAACCGCAAGAAGGACTTCCTTGAGAACCTGTCGCCGGACGTCGCGGGGCAGATGAAGGAGCTCCAGAACTACGAGTTCATGGACCCCGAGGCCCAGGCGCGCTTCAACGAGCTTCTGGAATCGCTGAAGAAGGCGATGATGGAAACCTTCTTCAAGGACATGTACAACCAGATCGCCAACATGTCGCCGGAAGACCTCCAGCGCATGAAGGACATGGTTCGCGACCTGAACCAGATGCTCCAGGACCGCATGGCGGGCAAGGAGCCGAACTTCGACCAGTTCATGGAGCAGTACGGCGACCTTTTCGGCGACAACCCGCCGAAATCGCTCGACGAGCTCATCGCCCAGATGCAGCACCAGATGGGCCAGATGCAGTCGCTGCTCGACAGCCTCCCCGGCGAGATGCGCCAGCAGCTCCAGGACCTGCTCTCGGACAAGATCGGCGATCCCGAGCTGCAGCAGGGCCTGAACGAGCTCGCGCAGAACATGGAATACCTCTACCCGATGCGCGACCTGCGCAACCAGTACCCGTTCCGCGGCGAAGAAGAGATCGACCTCCAGTCGGCCATGAGCCTGATGGACAACATGCAGTCGATCGACGAGCTGGAGCGCCAGATCGAGCGCACCCAGTACGGCGGGGAAATCGACGACATCGACGCCGAGAAGCTCGAGGACATCCTCGGTCCCGAAGCGAAAGAGACGCTCGACCAGCTCAAGCAGTTCCTCGAGATCCTCGAAGAGGCCGGCTACATCCGGAAGAAGGGCAACTCCTGGGAGCTGACGCCGCGCGGCACGCGCAAGATCGGCCAGCGCGCCCTCGCCGAGATCTACGCGCAGCTCAAGAGCGACACGTTCGGCAAGCACGAGATTCGCGACACGGGCACCGGCGGCGAACGCACGGACTCAACCAAGGCGTACGAGTTCGGCGACCCGTTCTACCTGGACATCCAGAAGACGATCATGAACTCGATGTACCGGGAGGGGCCCGGCACGCCGGTGCACCTCAAACCCGACGACTTCGAGGTTTCTCGGACGGAGTTTCTGACCCAGACGGCGACGGTTATCATGCTCGACCTGAGCTGGTCGATGGCGTTGCGCGGGAGCTTCCAGGCGGCGAAGAAGGTCGCCATGGCGCTCAACAACCTGATCTCCTCGCAGTACCAGCGCGACAGCCTTTACATCATCGGCTTCAGCGCCTACGCGCGGGAGCTGAAGGCCGAGGAGCTGCCGTACGTCCGCTGGGATGAGTCGGTGTTGGGCACGAACATGCACCACGCCCTGATGATCGCCCAGAAGCTGCTCGCCAAGCACACGCAGGGGACGCGCCAGATCATCATGATCAGCGACGGCGAGCCGACGGCCCACCTTGAGCGCGGGCGCAGCTACTTCGCCTACCCGCCGAGCCCGATCACGATCCGCGAGACGCTGAAGGAAGTGAAACGCTGCACGCAGAAGCGGATCACGATCAACACCTTCATGCTCGACCGCAACTACTACCTGAAGGAATTCGTGAACCAGGTCGCGCGAATCAACAAGGGCCGGGTGTTCTACACAACTCCCGACAAGCTCGGCGAATACATCCTGGTCGATTACGTCGCGAGCAAGAAGAAGAAGCTGGCCGGGGTGGGGTGAGACGCGGATTGGCGATTGGCAGCGGCGCGACTGCCATCAGGACGTGGAGCGTAAGCGGCGTCGTTCTCGCAGCGCTGCTCGCGACGGCCGTTCAGGCTCTTTCGCTGACACGGCTGGCGACGAACCTGAGCATCGCGCCGCTCACGCTGTTCCTGGTGCGGGTGGCCCTGGTATCGCTCGGCACGTGGGCGGCGACTTCATTGCCCCTCGCTATCCGCGCCGTGCCAGCGGCAGCCGGAGCGCTCATCGGCACAGTCGCACTTTGGGCCGTAGTCCTCGTTCACAACGACTCCCAGGAGGTGGGAACCGCCGGGGCCGTCCTGGAAGGCGCTCTGATCGGAGCAGCCATCGCAGTCCCAGGTGCAGCCCTCTTCCTATTCCTGCGGTTCAGCACCCGGGGCCTCTGAATGCACTTGCCACCCCGTGGATACGAAGCATCCGCGACCCGGCTGGCCGGGGGCGTTTCGTATGGTCATTCTCCCAGCGCTGATGTCGAAACAACCACCAGGTCGGCAGCCGCCACGCGCGGCCGTGTCACCAGCAGCACAATCGCGCCCACGAACAGGCACGAGGTCAGAATCATCGCCACCGAGTAGCTGTCCGTCGCGTCGACGGAGACGCCGACGAGGGCCGGGCCGGTTGCCGAGACGAGGCTGACGACGAGCGACTGGACACCCATCATCGTACCGATGCGCCGCTCGCCGAAGACTTCGGCCGCGTAGAGTCCCTGCAATGGGGAGATCGCCCCGAACGCCAACCCGGTCACGAGCATGAAGAGCAGCGGCCAGGCGATGCTCCCGTGGACGGCCAGCGGCACGATGCCGATCGCCATGAGCCCGTAGGCCAGGCCGATCGCGCCAGGGACGCCGAGGCGCCGGACCACCGGCTCCATCAGCGCCCGTCCCGGCAACGAGAGGAAGCCACGTACCGAGGCGATCGTCGTGGCGGCGCCGAGCGACACGCCGGCGGCGCGCATCGCGGGCACGTGGTGCACCTGGATCGCCCCGAAGGCCATGCCCGCGACGGAGAGCATGGCGATCATCTGGACCACTTCACGTGAGCGAAACACGGCGACGATTCCGCTCAGCGTCCCCACCTTCGGACCGGCATTGGCGGCGCGGCCGCCGGAGATCGCGAGCCCGGCCGGGAGCACGTGCAACACCATCAGCACCACGAGGACGCGCACGGCCATCCGCCAGGAGAGGAGATCGACGAACAGCCCGGCGAGCGGGAAATAGAGAACGCTGGCGAGGCCGCCGATGAACGTCAGGATGGCGAACGCGCGGACCCGCTCCGCGCGGAAGAGGCGCGTCGTCAGCGCCATCGTGACGTTATAGAAGAGCCCGGCCGAGACGACCCCGCCCCCAACGCCCCAGCCAAGCACGAAGACCGGCAGCGTCTTCGCCACCGAGGCCAGCAGCAGGAACGCACTGCCGATCGCCAGCGACCCGAGGATGACCGGGCGCCCGCCGAAGCGGTCGAGCATCCAGCCGGTTGCCGGGCTTATCAGGCCGCCGATGAGGAGGCTCAACGTGAACGATCCGGAGAGAGCGCCTACCGACCAGCCTGTCGAGTCGTGGATTGGGCCGATGAGGACGCTGAACGAGTAGACAACAAACCCGTACGAGCCGATCGTCAGCAGACCGAGAAGGATCACCGGCCACCAGTGGCGCGCCAGCGTGCGCGCGCCTCTCAGTTGGCGGCCGAGGGCCGGTCTCGGTTGGCTGGTGGCTGCGTCGTCATCCAATCGTCCAACGCCAGTCCCGCATCACGAATCGGAAATCGCGAATCGTGAATTCTCAGATGGAAGGGCCGGCACGCGCAACAATCGGCAATCGGCAATCGGCAATCGTAAATTCTCAGGGCCAGTCGCTGCCGGGGATGGCGGACGGATCGCGCACGAGGTCGGTCCAGCGCTTCGCGAGCACGTCCAGCGGCGCGGGCGGCGGTGTCCACGGGATCCCCCGGACGATAACGCCACGATTCGCCGCGTGCTCGACCAGCCCCTCGGATTCGAGCCGGCGAAACGCCTCGCGCACGGGCGTCTGGCTGACGCCCCATTCAGCCGCGACGATTTCCTGGCGAAGGTGGTCGCCCGGCTTCAGACGGCCGGCAAGGATTGCGGTTTGGAGCGACTCGTAAACCGCGTCTGCCTTGGTTCGCCGGGAAGCGCGCTCGATTGCCATGAGGAAAAGGATACGCCGCGGCGGGCGGTTTGCGGGAAAGAGCGGCTTCCGACACGATGCGCGGATGTCACTCCCCATCCAGGCGGTCATCTTCGATTTCGGCGGCGTCATCATCGCCGGCGGCGGGAACGACGCGGCGCTCGGCGACCCCTCGACCCCGTTCGGGCGTCTGGAGCAGGCGCACGGGCTGCCGGCGGGATGTCTCTGGAAAGCGCACTACCAGAACCCGGTCTGGGAAGCGCTGCGCGTCGGCGACGGGACGCGCGAGGAATGGCTCGAACACGTCACCGTCACGATCGCGGCCGCCTCGACGAGCGAAACCGCGGCCGCGGTGATGGCCGCCCTCCAGGAGCCGCGACCGGCCGAGTTCAACGCCGGCATGATCGACTTCATCGGCGAGCTCCGCGGCCGCGTGAAGGTTGGCCTGCTCTCGAACGCGGCCCCCGGCCTGGAAGACGACCTTCGCAGCCGCTACGGCGTCTACGACCTGTTCGACGACGTCATCAACTCGGCGACGGTCCGCCTGGCGAAGCCCGATCCGCGCATCTACCAGCTCGCCGCCGACCGGCTGGGCGTGCGCACCGACGCCTGCTTCTTCACCGACGACCTGCCGCACAACATCGAAGCAGCGCGGTCCGTGGGCATGCGCGCGCACCAGTTCGACACCTGCGACGGGTTGCGCGCGGCGCTGGCACGGGCGGGCTTCGACCTCGGCTGAGGCGTCAGCTTCCGAGTGCGGCTATCAGCTCCAGTTTCGTGAGGCCCAGCGCGCCGTAGAACATCGGGTTCACCTCGCCCGAGGCGATCGTCCCGAGCGCAAGCTCGAGCGCGCCCACGTCGGTCCCGCCCGCCTGCTGCACGGTCGCGGCGCAGGCAGCGATCGCCTGGCGGGCCGCCGAGCCGAACATCGGGAGGCCTTCGGGAGCGGTTTCGCCAACGCCCTGGACGGCAATCAGCGCCCTGGCCATCACTTCGAGCGACGGCAGGATCACGTCGCCCTGGCTCTCAGCGAGGACGATGAGCGCGCCGGTCAGCAGGTGCTCAGGCGTCACGATCCCCAGGTTCGTCGCAATGCAGAGCTCCTGGGCGCGCTCGAAGGCGAGCTCTCCGTAGCGCGTCATCCGCAGTTCGCTCACGGGCCAGGCTCGAGGAACCGGCCCTCCGCGGCCGGCGCCATGTCGAGCACTTCGATTTCGACGCGCTCGCCCCGCCAGTCCTGCTTGAGTGAGTAGACGATGTCCATCTCGTTTGCGAGGTCGACGTCGCCCTGACGGAAGGCGATCGCGGGCCAGGTGGCACCGTCACGAAGCGTCAGCCGCAGATGGCTGCTGTCCGCCCCGACGGTTTTCGAGTTCACCACCGTCACACCGCGGCTCAAGAGAACCGGCTTGCGGTTTCCCTGGCCGGTGGGCTCGAAGCGCATGAGGCCCTTCACCTCGAGTCCGGTCAGCGCGCTCATCGGAATCTCGGCGTCGACGTCGAAAACCGGCCGCAGGCTCTCGTCGTCGAGCAGCTCGGCGGCCGTGTTCACGAGGCGATCGCGCAGGATCTCCAGGTTCTCGTTTTTCACCGTGAACCCGGCAGCCGCCCGGTGGCCGCCGTGACGCACGAGCAGGTCC
>JAKALX010000506.1 GCA_021823905.1 Chloroflexota bacterium
CGGTCGAGTTGATCGAAGGCTTGGCTTTGGCTCTCGAGGACGACACCTCGCTCCTCGAGTTCGAGCCGGGCGGACGGTACTACGAACGCGCAGGACTGCTGGGAACGGTCGGCAGCGGCGATGCACGCGGTCTCGTCTCGCTGTCGCAGAACGTCCTCGCGCTCGAGAACGCCATATGGGAATTGCTGCTGGCCGCCCTGCGGAACGAAGACCAGGACCTGCTCGGCATGATCATCCGCCTGCGAGGATGCCTGGCCGGCATCAACATGGCCGCCGCCGAGACCTACTACAGACGGTCGAACAGCGAGCTCGACCGTCTGGCTCACACCGATCAGCTCACCACCCTCTTCAATCGGCGCTACCTGGTCCAAGAACTCGAACGCCATGTCGAGATCTTCAAGCGCTACCGTCATCCTTTCTCGCTCTTGATGCTCGACATGGACAATCTGAAGTGGGTCAACGACACGCACGGCCACGCAGCGGGAGACGCCGCGCTCCGGCACATGGCCATGCTGATGAAGGTGAACGTACGCGACGTCGATATCGCATGCCGTTTCGGCGGCGACGAATTCGTCATCCTGATGCCCGAGACGGACAAGACGGTCGTCGAGATCGTCGGCCGCCGCATTGCCGAATCGCTCATGAAGACCAAGCTGAAGGTCGACGGCTCCCTGGTCACCCTGCAGGTCAGCTCGGGGAGCGCGTCCTGTCCGGCCGACGGTCATGAGTCCGATGAGCTCCTGCAGGAAGCGGATGCGAGCCTCTACCGCGCGAAGCAGCGCCGCGGGCAGGCGGGACAGGCGACCGCCTAGTAATACTCCGTTAGCTCCCTTCACGGCGGCGCGTGCAGGTAGACGGTTGAGGCGGGAAGACTTCGTCCGCAGGTCGGGCAAGCGCCGGTCCAACAGGCGATCAGTCGCTGCAGTTCGCGCACAACAGCAAAGAGGCTAAGGCCGGCGCATCCGCTTTTGGGTCGAGCCGCTCGAGAGTCAGGAAGGCGTGGGCCACGCTGACCAGGGTGACGTGGTGGTGCCAGCCCCGAAACGAGCGGCCCTCGAAATGGTCGAGCCCGAGGGCGTCTTTTAGCTCGCGATAGTCCTGTTCAATGCGCCATCTGAGTTTGGCCAGGCGCACCAGATCCGGGAGGTCGGTCTCCTCGGGCAGGTTGCTGAGCCAGTACTTGCTCGGCTCCTTCTCGCCCTCATCCCACTGGCAAAGAAGCCAGGCCAAGGGCAGCTTCTCTTTGTGGGCCCGGCGCAGGCCGATGTTGGCCGGTCGCACCCGTAGAGCAACAAAGCGGGCCTTCATCGTCCCCCGCGAGCCCTCGCGCCAGGCGACCTCACTGGTGTGGGCCCAGCCGCCCCGAAGCGCCAAGGCGCGAAGCGAGCTGGGAGTCTCCCGATAGCGGGCCACGGGTCGGCGCCCCGAGCCCCGCCACGGCGGGCAATCGGCCGCTACTTCCGGCTCGTAGGCGCTGGTGGTGCCCTTGACCTCCACCACATACGCAAGCCCGCGCTCTTCGAAACCGGCTCGGAAGGCGCTTATCTCCCCGTAGCCGGCGTCAGCCACCACCGGGGGCGCCTCGAGACCCCAGCCCACAAGTTCATCCACCATCTCGAGGGCCAGTTCCCATTTGGGCCGGTGACGCTCGTCATCCGGGAGGTGGGCCTTGGCCCGGCGTAGCGCATCGAAATCCCAGGCGGCGGGCAGGAACAGGCGCCAATCAAGCGGGCAACTGGCCGCCTCCGAGGCGATGGAGATGGAGACCCCCACCTGACAGTTACCGATCTTGCCGAGAGTGCCCGAGTACTGTCGGGCCACGCCGACCGAGTAGCGCCCGGCCTTGGGAAACCCGGTATCGTCAACTATCCAGGCCAGGGGGGCGATCTCGCTCGTGAGGCGTGTCGCCAACTGTCTTCGCACCGGTCCCCACTCCCAGGGACTCTGGTTGACGAACTGCTGCAGACACTGCTCGTCGCCGTCGAGGAGGCGGGCCGCCATGGGTTCGATCGACTTGCGCCGGCCGTCGAGCATAAGGCCGCGCAGGTAGACCTCGCCCCAGCGGCGCTGATCACTGCGGGCGAGGGAGGCGAACATCTCACCCGTAAAGGCCACGAGCCGGCCGCGTGCCTCGGCAAGCTCTGTCGGCTTCATCTGCCCAGGACTCCGCACATCGTTCCCTCCCTTGTCGATGAGCATACTCGACGGGAGGGTTCGTCACACGAGGATGGGCACCTGCAAGAGCTAACGGAGTATTACTAGGAGCCTGTCGAAAAACGAAGTCCCGGCGCCGGAGCGGCGATCCTTCCAGCGTGATATCACCGGTCCGGCGCACGGGGGGCTGAACGGTTACCTTCCTGTGTCCTTGTCCGGCACGTTCCCAGCGCGCCCCCGCCGCGAGAAGTCCTCTTTCGGCAGCCTGCCGGGCCGCACTCGCGCGCCCTCTTTCCGCGTCGCCACCATCCCGGAGAAAATCGCGGCAGTCTCTCGTCCTGTACGACCCGTCGCGCCAAGCCCGGTATCCTGAGACGAACGATGAAAGCCGGGGACCTTGCGGTCCCCGGCTTTCATCGTTCGCACCTGATGACTCGCCACCCCGGTGATCCGGGTGACGAGCAAGCACAACAGCTACGTCGTCGTCGTCGTCGACGCGGGCGCCGTCGTCGGCGTCGCTGTCGGCGTGAGGTTGTCGTTGAACTGTCCCGTGACGTGGCAGTGTGCGCACGTCAGCGGGTTGTGGCACTTGAAGCATCCGTCGGCACCGTTCGCCTTCACGATCGGCGGATGCTGCTGCTTCCAAGGCGTGCCCGGTTTGTAGCCGGTGTGGTGACAGTC
>JAKALX010000507.1 GCA_021823905.1 Chloroflexota bacterium
GCGCTACGCCCTGGCCGCGCTCGCAGCCACCTACCGGGTGGTGGCCATCGACCTTCCCGGTTTCGGCTTCAGCGATCGCAATCCCGGCCTCGACTACTCGCATGAGGCGCATGCGCGCCGCGTGGTGCGGCTGATGGACACGTTTAGCGTCGACCGGGCCACCATAGTCGGGCATTCGATGGGTGGCGCTATTGCGCAGCGGGTCGCTCTTTCGTACCCGGCGCGCGTCGAGCGGCTCGTCTTGCTCGCGGCGGTCGATGCCGGCGAGCCCGCGCCCTGGCACGATCACCATCGCCTCAACCCAACGCTCATCGGCATCGCAAACGTAGCGTTAAGGTTTCCGGCGCTGGTTCGCTTCGCCAGCCGGCGCACCGTCCTCGGCATCGTCGCCGACCGTGCCTATGCCACGCCCGACGTGATCGACGGCTACGTCAGGCCCGTCCTCGTGCCCGGCACCGCCCGCGCCCTGGCGCGGATGGTCGACGACACGCGGGCCGAACCGCCGGCGGACCTGTCGCGGATCACGGCACCCACGCTCGTCCTCAGCGGCGACGACGACCGGGCCGTGCCCGTCGGCGTCGGCGAGGGGATCGCCCGGAAGATCCCGGGCGCGAGGCATGTCGTGATTCCTCGGATGGGTCATCTTTCGGCCGAAGAGCGGCCCGAGGCGTTCATCAACGAGCTTCTGGCATTCATGCGCGAGGCCGCGCCCCCCAGGCCCTCTGCCGCGACGGCCGATTAGCGCCGCAGCCTGCCCGGTTCGCGAAGAAACGCAATCTCCCCACGGCAAACCGTTGCCACGACCTCGAGCGCTTCATTGAGCAACACGACGTCCGCGTCGAAACCGGGCTCGATCCGGCCCTTCCGCGCTGAGGCGCCCGCCACCACCGCCGGGTTGGCCGAGCAGAGCCGGAAGACCTCCTGCACGGGGATGCCGAGGAATCGCACGGCGTTGCGCACATGCTGGTCCATCGTCGCGACGCTCCCGGCGATGGTGCCGTCAGCGCGTACAGCCGCGTTCCCCTTGATGGAGAGCCGCTCGCCGCCGAACTGGCCATCGTGGCCAGACGCCCCGGCCATTTCCAGGTTGTCGGTCACGATCACCGTCCGCGCCGGCCCGAGCAGGCTGTATGCGAGCCGAAGCGTCTCCGGGGCGACGTGGGCGCCGTCGCAGATCAGCTCACAGGTGCCGGCCTGCAGGAGCGCCGCGGCGATCGGCCCGCCGTCGCGCTGGTGGAGCGGCCGCATGGCGTTGAAGAGGTGCGTCACGTGCCTTGCGCCAGCGGCGAACCCAGCGTTGGCCTCGGCGTAGGTCGCGTCCGTATGCCCGATTGCGGGAACGCTTCCGGAATCCGCGACAGCTCGGATCAGGTCGAGCGCCCCCTCCAGCTCCGGGGCGACAGTCACCTGCCGGATGTGCCCACGGGCGGCTTGCTGGAACGCTTCGAACTCTGCCACGGAAGGTGGCCGCAGGTAGCTCCGTGGAAACGCGCCCTTGCGTTCCGGGTTCAGGAATGGGCCCTCGAGATGGAAGCCCAGCGGCTCGGCGCCCTCCGCCGGTCGCATCGCCGGCGCCAACGCGCCCAGGAGCGCGCTGGTGTCGCCCGCGTCGCGGCCGACCGTGCTCACCAGGAAACCGGTCACCCCGTTTCGCGGCGCCCACCGCGCGTAGGCATCGACGCTTCCCGGATCCTTCGAGAAGAACGAAACGTCCCCGCCGCCGTGGACGTGGACGTCGATGAACCCCGGACCCACGGTAAGGCCGCTCGCGTCGAGCACGATGGCTCCACCCGGATCGAGGGCGGCGCCGATTGCGGCGATCTGGGCGCCCGCGATCATGATGTCGAGCTTCGCGAGCTCGCCCCGCACCACCGCAACGCCACCGCGAACCAACAGCCGTTGCGCCACCGGCGTCCCTCCCGGACGGCTCCGTGCGAGGCAGCCGGCCCGACCCTATTGAACGGTGATCGTCGCGCTCATCTGCGGGTGGTAGTCGCAGCTCACCTTGAAGGTGCCGGCTTTCGGGGCCGTCCAGTAGAGGACGTCGCCCTTCTTCATGTTCCCGGAGATGTTCTTCCCATCGATGTTCACGGTGTGGATCGCCGACTCGCTGTTCTTCACGCGAACCTTCTCGCCGACTTTCACCGTGACCTTCGACGGCTTGAACGTCAGGTTGTCCTGGTCGATCTCCGCGGCTGCTTCCTGGTTCGCAACCGTCGGGCTGCTCTTTGTGGCCACGCCCGTTTTGCTCGAAACGACCGCGCCACTCGACCCGCTGTCTCCGCCGCCGCACGCAGCGGCGAGGACCACCACAACCAGGATGGCCGGGGCGATGACGAGCAACCAACGAAGCTTGCCTGGGAGCATTACGTGCCTCCTGAACGCGGGGGAGCGTGCATTCACGCCAAGTGTCGGGCATTTCCGCCGTTCGGGCATCTTGCGGCCCTGCCCATTGGTGAAGCCGAGGAAATCATCGAGCGAATCTGTTCAAATCGGCGCCGGTGGCGAGATGGCGAAAGCCCCCGGCGGGGTGGGGGCTTTCGCAACAGACGGCGGGGTGGCCGACCGGGAACGGCTCAAGCTGAGCGGGCGGGCGGCCGCGGCCGGGCCACCGATGCCTCGCTTGCGTCACCGGAACGGTACTGCAGAAATGATCATCCAGTCAAGCGGGTTATCGATTGGCGAAAACAGCAACTCAGCCCACGCGGGACGGGGTGACGAGCGCTCTTGACATCACCGGCGGTCGAAGCGATCGAGGTTCATCACCTTGTCCCACGCAGCCACGAAGTCACGCACGAACTGCTGCTTCGAGTCGTCGCACGCGTAGACTTCCGC
>JAKALX010000065.1 GCA_021823905.1 Chloroflexota bacterium
ATGAACGCCGAGGATGAAGTGTCCGGCGACCGAGTCAGCCAGCTTCTGGATGGGTGCGCGGGTGGCCTGGGCATCCTCCACAAGCTTGATGATCTGGGCCAGGGCCGTTTCCTTGCCGACCTGGGTCGCTTTGATCCGGAAGGCGCCGGTCTTGTTCAGGGTGCCACCGATGACCGCGTCGCCAGCCTTCTTTTCGACCGGCAGGCTTTCGCCGGTGATCATCGACTGATCCACTGCTGAATAGCCGTCCGCCACCACGCCGTCGACAGGGATGGATTCGCCCGGGCGAACGATGCAGATCTCGCCCACGTCGACCTCGTCGGCCGGGATGTCGACCTCGATGCCTTCGCGCAGGACGCGGGCCCGCTTGGGCTGGAGGCGCATGAGCTTGCGGATGGCCTCCGAGGTTCGCCCGCGGGTAACCGCCTCGAGATAGCGTCCGAGGACGATGAACCAGGTGAGGAGCGCCGCCGACTCGAAGAAGGTGGCGTCCTTCCCGCCGAACCCGGCATCCGGCCAGAACGTATTGATGACCGCGATGAAGTAGGCGGAACCGATCCCGGTGGCGTAGAGCAGGTTCATGTCGGTCACGCCGTGTCGGAGCCCGTTGAACGACTTCACGAAGAATTGGCGGCCGGGACCGAGCACGATCGGCGTCGTCAGGCCCCAGAGAAACCACTTCTCCGCGAAGACGCCCGGGACGACGCGGTCGAACTTCCAGTAACCGCGGAACGTGCCCGCCATGATGATCAGCGCCAGCGGCGTGGCAACCAGCAGGTTGATGAATTGGTGGCGCAGCTCGCGCCGCCGGGCCTCCCGTTCCCGGTCGAGCGCGGCTGCGCCCTCGGCCCTCTCCGAGACCTCGTAGCCGAGGCCCGCTATGAGCTTCTTGATCTGTCCGGCGCCGACCAGGGAACCCGCGTAGGTGACGACGGCTGAGTCCGTCGCAAGGTTGACCTGAACGCCGACGACCCCGGGCAGCTCTCCCACCGCCTTTTCGATGACGGACTGGCAGTGCGTGCCCATCATGCCCAGAACGAGGAACTCGAGCCGGTCCCATGAGACTTCGTAGCCAATGCCGCCCACGGCCTTCGCCATCTCCTCGAGCCGAACACGGGAAGGGTCGTAGTCGATGGCCGCGCTGCTGGTTGCCAGGTTCACGTGGGCGTCGCTGACGCCATCGAGCCGCTTGAGGGCCTTCTCCACTTTGTTGACGCAGGCGGCGCACGACATGCCCAGGACCGACAGTCGAACGGAGTGAAGTTCGGCCTCTCTCGATGCGTCGGAAGCAAGCGTCGACATGTACGGTTCCTAACTCCGAGGTTTCTACTATGCGTCGTCGTACTTACGCTGCCGCGCAGGATCCGGTCCTGCAATGTCCGATCGGACCCGCCGGTATGGCCCGATCGGGTCGGCTCTCACGGGCTTACCTGTGCCTTTCTGGTTCGCATCAGCCGGCGCCATGACCGTATCCCAGCGTGGGAACCAAGGTCAGGCCCGACGATCGGGCGGGAACTGTTCCGGCGGCGACGGAACTGGCACCATTGATCTTGCGTAGCCTGGCGTCTTCGGGCGCAGAGGAAGGATGGTCCGCATTTGAACGATACGGAGCTTGAGCCCCCAATCGGCGCCGCCGTGTTCGACAGCCTGGGCGAGCAGTTCGCCTATGTGAAAGATGTTCGCGGTGGGCTAATGAAGCTGGAGCTTCCAATGGCTCGGGACTACTGGCTCAGCACGAGCCATGTCTCCCGGATCGACGGCAAGGACGTTTACCTCGACGTGAGCCGGCACGAGGCCGAGGACCAGAAGGTTCCCGGACCGGCTGATTGACACGATGCGCGTCGCCGTCGCTGCCGACCATGGTGGATTCGTCCTGAAGCAACGTGCCCTCGACGAGGTGCGAAGCCTGGGCCACGAGCCGTTGGACTGCGGCGGCGTGGGCGACGCGGGCGACGATTACCCAGACTTCGTCCGCGCTGTTGGCGAGGCGATGACGACGGGCCGGGCGGAGCGCGGCATCGTCATCTGTGGGAGCGGCGTCGGCGCCAGCTTCGCCGCCTGCAAGATCCCCGGCATCCGCGCCGCCGTCTGCCACGATACCTATTCCGCGCACCAGGGTGTTGAACACGACAACATGAACGTTCTTTGCCTGGGCGGAAGGATCGTCGGCGAGGAACTGGCCGCAGAGCTAATCCGCGCCTTCCTCGGTGCACGCTTCACCGGGCTCGATCGATTCGTGCGCCGCCTGCGCAAGGTCGACGCGATCGAGGAAGAGTTCAGGTCGCATCAGTAGTTCGGCGCGCTTCAACTGGCCACAGTCGCTGTTCACCGCCTGCCAATATTCACGGGTTTGCCGAGTTGTCCGCCGCGGCGTATGGCGGTTCGGCGGGCCTGTTTCGCCCTGGGGCTACTGACGGGCGCGCCTTGCGGCCGGACTCGCCGTCCGCTTGTAGAGGTTGTGCGCGGTGTTGACGAGGCCCACGTGGGAGAAGGCCTGCGGGAAATTGCCGAGCATCCGGCCCGCCACCGGGTCGTACTCCTCCGAAAGCAGCCCCAGATCGTTCGTCAGTCCGACGAGGCGGTCGAAGAGCGCTCGCGCCTCGGCGGACTGCCCCGTCATCTCGAGGCAGTCCGCGAGCCAGAACGAGCACGCGAGGAATGGCGCGTCGCTGCCGGCGAGCCCATCTATTGGCCCCGGTCGCGAGTAGCGGCGCACCAGGCCGTTGGTCGTCAACTCGCGCTGAACCGCGTCAACGGTGCCGAGGACGCGTGGGTCGCGGGGCGGCAGGAAGCCCACAAGCGGCATCATCAGGAGAGCGGCATCCAGGTCCTTCCCGCCGTAGTACTGCACGAACGAATGCTTCTCCTGGTCGTATCCCCGTGCGCAAACCTCGGCATGAATGGCCGCGCGTAGCTGCTTCCACCGCGTCACGGGCGCGTCGAGGCCCAACCGGTCCGCCGCCTTGACGGCCCGGTCGACGGCCACCCACGCCATCACTTTGGAGTGCGTGAAGTGGCGGCGCGGGCCCCGCACCTCCCAGAGGCCATCGTCCGGCAAGTCCCAAACGCTTTCAAGGTGGTCGATCAATTCGCGCTGCAATCGGCGCGCATCGTCGCCGATGTCCACGCCACTCCCGCTCGCCACATGGAATGCGTCCATGACCTCGCCGAAGACATCGAGCTGGAACTGCTCATGCGCGGCGTTGCCTATCCGTACGGGCGCGCTGCCGGCATAGCCGGGGAGCCAGGTCAGCTCGGTTTCGGGCAGCAGGCGTTCGCCCCCGACGCCGTACATGATCTGCAGGTCCGACGGCTTCCCGGCCGCCGCCCGCAGCAACCATCGCTGCCACTCCGCGGCCTCGTCCTCGTATCCCGAGACGAGAAGGGCATAGAGAGTGAAGGTCGCGTCGCGCAGCCAGCAATAGCGGTAGTCCCAGTTGCGCGTTCCGCCGAGCTCTTCCGGGAGTGAGGTGGTCGCGGCCGCCACGATCCCTCCGGTGGGATTGCAGGTGAGGCCCTTGAGCACCGTTAGCGACCGGTGCACAAGGTCCGCGTGCGGTCCGCGGTAGCTGTAGCGCCCACTCCAGCTCCCCCACCACTCCTCCGTCATCCGCAAGAGGTCGGTGGGATCAGCAGGTGGCGGCGGTGGCAGGTGTGATTCGTGCCAGGTCATCACGAACGGTACGGTCTCGCCTTCGCGCACGCTGAACGAGGCATGGGTCCAGAAGTTTCGCCCCGTGAGCGGGACTGGAGTGCGCAGCACCACCGCATTCGGTCCGGCGATCGCCGTCAGGCCGTACGGCTGGCGCCGCACCCACGGAGTAGACGTGCCGTATTCGAAGCGGAGGCCGAGCTCCATCTCGACGTCCACCCGGCCCCGATCACCGCGTACCATCCGGACCACGTCGAGGCTCGCCCCCGGGGACTGCGCTGCCAGGAAGTCCACGACCGTGATGGCGCCATCCGGCAGCTCGAAGGTCGTCTCGAGGATCAGACTCCTGGCGCGATACCGGCGGGTGACGCGCGCCTTTGCGGCTCGTGGCGCGATGCGCCATTTGCCGTGTTCGTCCGTCCCTAGGAGAGCCGCGAAGCACGCTGGCGAGTCGATGCGCGGCAGGCAGAGCCAGTCCATCGAGCCGTCGCGTCCGACCAGGGCCGCAGTCCGCATATTGCCGATGAAGCCGTAATCTTCGATGCGCTGGCTCATCAGCGTTCACCGCTCGGAAAGAACTCGCCAAGGGCGGCGCCGGCGAGGTCACCGATGCGAGCCACCGAGACGTCGGCGGCAGGGTAGGCGGCCAGCACCTGAGGGTCCTCGGCGTAGTGGCCCTGGCGTGGAAAGACGGTGGTGAGGCGAGAACCCCAAATCTCCTTCATGGCGGCGAGGATGCGCAGCTTGTCGTCGATCATCACGTAGTGTTCGGCCGGGTAGCGCTCCTCGACATCGCCGAGCATCTGCTCCTTGTGGACGTAGATGAGCACGCGGCCATCGACAGCATCGGACAGGCCCGAGCGGCTTACCTTCAACGGCTGGAACACCACGTCGCCGTCCGTGAGGATGACGGTTGGCCCGAACGATCGCAGATGTTCGAGCGCGTCGAGTGCGCCGGGATAGAGCCGCGCGGCGAAGGGATAGTCGACCAGGAACGACGACAGCCGGAGCAGGTGCGAATCGCGGGGGTTCTCAATGCGGTATTGCTGCAGCGCGCCGAGATAATCGGCGTAACCGAGTTGAGACCGAATGGATTCGAAAATCGTCCAGTACTGCTGTTGACGGATGGGCCCGACCTCGTGCTCGAGGTAAAGCAGAAGGTCGCTGACTATCCGGTCATTGTCCAGGAGGGTGTTGTCGACGTCGACGAGGAAGACGACGCTGTGTCGAAACTCCATGCTTCTCCCTTTCCCGAGCGCGGCGTTCAGAGCCATTCTCCAGTCATCCGCAGGAGCCGCCGCGAAAGGCGCGGGTCCGTCCTGGCGCCACCGATGTCGCGGACGTGGAACGCTGCGGTTCGTCGCAGCCAGCATAGAGAAAATCCGACACGGGACTCTCTCGACTCGCTTTACCGCTTGTTGATGGCGCGACGGGCAGGCGTGGCAGCGCGATAATCAGGCGGTGCGCACCCAGAGGAAGAAGGCGACGTGCCAGTGATCGAGCTTGTCGTCGCGCCCGATTTCGGCGCCGCCGGTGCGGAGCTTTTCCGTGCTGTGGCCCCTCGCACGGTCGCGCTGGCCGGTGGGGAGACGCCAAGGCAGGTCTACGCCCGCCTCGCCGCACTCGACTACCCATGGGCGGCCACGCAGGTCTTTTTCGGGGATGAGCGGTGCGTCCCTCCGGATGACGTCGCTTCGAACTACCGGATGGCCTGGGAGACGCTCCTGTCGAAAGTCCCGGCGAACGTGCATCGCATGCCGGGCGAGACGTGCACCGCCGCGGCCTACGAGCGTGAGATCGAGGCGAGTTTCGGGCCCGGAGTACCCCGCTTCGACCTCGTTTTTCTCGGGCTGGGCGCTGAGGGTCACACCGCGTCGCTGTTCCCGGGCGACTCCGCCCTGGAGGAGCGCGAGCGACTCGTCGTCCGCGTCGCTCGCCCTGACCACTCGCGGCTGACGCTGACGTTGCCGGTGCTCTCGAGCGCGAGACTGGCCGTCTTCCTCGTCACCGGCGCGGCGAAGCGTGAGGCGCTCAAGCGCCTCCTTCGGGGCGAGGACATCCCGGCGGCGCGGGTGCATGCGGAGCGCGTCGTGGTCATCGCCGATGATGCCGCGGCGCCACCGCCGGCGACCGGCGCTTTCCGGTGAGCAGTATCGCGTCCTGCTACTCTGGCACCGACTGAACAGCCGACGGGGGCCGACGCCAAGCGCGATGAACCTCACCGCCGGTGTGAACTCCGTATCGACGGTCGCAGGGGACCACCCGCATGGATGAAGGACTCGCGCCGGGCTGGCCCGGTATTGAACCGCGGTGGACGAGCAGCGCGAAGTCGGCTGTCGGGACGTCGGCGAGCGCGGCGAGCCGTGTCTGGTTCACGCTCTCTCACGGCATCGTCAACGAGGTCTACTACCCAACGGTCGACGCCGCAAACACGAGAGACTTTGGCCTCCTGGTAGCTGGTGAATCCTCGTACTTCTCCGAGGAGAAACGCGACTGCGAAAGCGTTGTCGAGATCCTGGCCCCAGGCGTGCCCGGGTTCCGGCTGCGCAATACCGCCCGCGACGGGCACTACGTGATCGAGAAGACAGTGATCACACACCCCCATGTCAGCGTGTTGCTCCAGCGCGTCCGCTTCTTGCCCGGGACCAGCGGCTTGCGCCTTTACGCGTTGCTCGGACCGCATGTTAGGAACCAGGGGCGCGGCAACGACGGCTGGGTCGGCGACTACAAGGGCGTGCCAATGCTCTTCGCGCGCCGTGGCTCAGTCACCCTGGCGCTCGCCTGCTCCGCTCCGTTACGGGCGCGGAGCGTTGGCTACGTCGGAGCGTCGGACGGCTGGCGGGACATCGCCGCGCATGGAGAAATGGCGTGGTCGTATGACAGGGCCCCCAACGGGAACATCGCCCTGACAGCGGAGATCGACGTCGGTTCGAGCGCCGACGACTTCGTGATGGCGCTGGGCTTTGGGGGCACTCCGTCCGAGGCGGGACAGGCGGCGCGGCTGGCCATCGAGCAGCCCTTCGAGCATCTCATGGAGCACTTCGTTGCCGAATGGCACGCCGCCGGGACAGACAGTCATCGCGCACGAGATATTGCCGCTCCCGACGCTCCGCTGGTCCCGATCAGCCTGGCGGTGCTTCGCACACACGAGTCGAAGGCCTTACCCGGAGGGTTCGTCGCGAGCCTCTCGATCCCCTGGGGAAACAGCCACGGAGATGACGACCTTGGGGGCTATCACCTGGTATGGCCGCGTGACCTCGTCGAAATTGCCGGCGGCTTGCTCGCTGGCGGGGACAGCGCGGCAGCTCGCCGAGCCTTTCAATATCTCGTGGTCACGCAAGGAGTGGACGGCGACTGGCCACAAAACATGTGGCTGGATGGCGCGCCGTACTGGGGCGGCACGCAGATGGACGAGATCGCCTTTCCGATTCTCCTCGCTGAGCAGCTGCGCCAGGCCGGCGTGCTGGGCAGCATCGATCCATGGCCGACCGTACGCAAGGCAGCCTCCTTTATCGTCCGCAATGGCCCCGTCACCCAGGAAGATCGCTGGGAAGAAGATCCCGGCTATTCGCCGTTCACGCTGGCCGTTGAGGTTGCAGCGCTGGTGGTGGCATCCGACTTCGCTGATCGCGCGGGGGCTCACGAAGAGGCCGCGTACCTCCGCGAAACCGCCGATGCGTGGAATGCGAACATCGAACGATGGACGTACGCATCAGGGGGCGAGTTTGCGCAGTCGCTGGCAATCGACGGCTATTACGTGCGCATCGCGCCGGAAGCCACGGACGGTGGGTTGCCGATGGCACGACGCCTGGTCCGACTGAAGAACCGCGATTCCGCCTTCGCCGACGAGGCAGCAGGGACCATCGTCAGCCCGGACGCGCTCGCCCTCGTCCGCTTCGGCCTGCGGCGCGCGGACGACCCCCACATCCTGTCAACGATCGCGGCGATCGATGCCGTCCTGAAGACCGAGACCGCCACTGGCCCCGTGTGGCACCGCTACGTCGATGACGGGTATGGCGAGCATGAAGATGGACGCCCGTTTGATGGGACCGGACTCGGAAGAGGGTGGCCGCTGCTCGCCGGCGAGCGGGGGCACTACGAGCTGGCCGCGGGCAACCGCGCGGCGGCCGAGGCGCTTCTGAAGACGATGGCCCGGCAGACCAGTGAAGGCGGCCTCATCCCGGAACAGGTCTGGGACGCCGCGGACATTCCGGAGCTCGAGCTCTTCAACGGAAAGCCCGCGGGCTCAGCCATGCCGCTGGCCTGGGCGCACGCTGAGTACCTGAAGCTGGCCCGATCGCTCGAAGCTGGATTCGTGGTCGACACTCCCCCACAGGCTATCCAGCGCTACGTCGTTGACCAGGTCACGTCAAACCTCAGCTCCTGGCGTTTCAACAACAAGTGCCGGTCAATTCCGGCCGGTTCGCTGCTCCGCGTGGAGACGCTCGCTCCCGCAGAAGTCGTGTGGACCGCAGACGAGTGGGCGACGGTCAATACGCTGGAGACAGTGAGTCCTGGCCTCGGCGTGCACGTGGCGGATCTCCCGACCATGGCGCTGCCTCCCGGCGCGACGGTTGAGTTCACGTTCCGCTGGCGCGAGCCCAACACCTGGGAGGGCAGGAACTTTCGCGTGGCGATCACGAACACCGGTTGAGCGCTGTTGGCTGCTTGGTTTCGCGAGCGACGGGCCAAGTGCGTGTCACCCGTTGAGGTTGGCGCGGGTAATCCGCTGACGGCGCTCGAGCGGCGCTTCACGACGGCGGCGGCGGTGACCGGCGACAGCTCGGCGCCGGCGCCACGGGCGTTCCACGATTCGGGGTCCGGCCCACCTTCCGTGGTCGCTCTTCTCTGTTAGTTAGGGACAGACGGCCGGGCGTAATTTGGACTTTGGACAATCGGCTCGGTCCCGATGACCGAGCCGAGGCCGGGGTCCATAGCCAGATGGACCCAGTTGCCCTTCGGAGGCAATCCAAACCGAACTAGCCTTCTCGTAGCACTTTTCCGCCGTCGTGAGGCTGCCATCGCCGTAGGCGTGTGTAACGGTTGTCGATCCATTCAGAGTCGCGCAGGAGGTATTCCATGGACTCGCCTGCTCCGTACTTCCACTGGGGATTCATCCTCTTCTCTGTGCCGAACCTCGTGGTGACCGGCCTCATGCTCGCGTTCTTTGGTGTCGCGCTGATCGCTCCCTTTCCCACGCGGCACGGAACGAAGTCCAAGAAGCAGAACCAGTGAGCAGGGCGCAACCGGAAGAGCCGACCGGTGGCGGATGGACAGGGACGATTCGAAATCAGATCGCGGGCCGACTACCGCTCGAAGAGTTGTTGCCGACGCGCCAGCCGGACTATGTCCGCTCCTGGGTATACCTGTTCGGCGCGATCACGATCGCCGCGCTCATCTGGGTCATGGCGAGCGGGGTGGTATTGGCGTTCTTCGGCCCGCAGTGGTGGCACCGCTCCTCGATCGGGAGGTTCTTCAACAGCCTGCACTTCTGGGGGGTCCAGGTCTTCTTCGTCTTCCTGGTACTGCACCTCTGGACGCAGTTCTGGGCCGCGGGCTGGCGTGACGGCCGCGGGCCAACGTGGGTCATCGGGGTGGTGGCGTTCCTGACCAGCATCGTCGCAGCATTCACGGGCTACGTCTCGCAGCAGAACTTCGACGCCCAGTGGATCGCCGTCAACGCAAAGGATGCGATAAATGCCACCGGGCTGGGAGCGATCTTCAACCCGCTCAACTTCGGTCAGGCATACGGGATACACATCATGCTCTTGCCCGTGGTGGTCGTCCTTCTGGTTGCCATCCACATCGCCCTTGTGCGCATGAAGGGGGTCGTCCGGCCCATCGGTGCGCCCGCGCCAGGCGTCTCAGGCGCCGCCACCGACGACACAGAGGCATCGGCGTGAGCACCATGGACAAGGCTACGTACTACCGCGACATCCGAATGGTCCCATTCGACCTGGTCAAGGAGCTCGTCCTGGCGTCCGCCGGGGTGCTGATCGTTGTCGTCGTCCTGGCCGCGGTACTCTCGTCGCCGGACGTTCCCCCGGTCACGATCGCCCGCTGGGCGACGGCGGACCCGGTTGATTTCGTGACCACCGCCGCCAGCGAACTCGCAGGATCGAGCACGAGCGCAGACTACGGTCCGCCGTACAACAACAACGAGGGCTCGGTCCAAACGCTCTGGTTCCTGAAGCCTCAATCTTGGGCCGGCGTACACACCGCAGTCGATCCGTCCAACCAGTTCGTCGTTGAACCACTGCAACAGGCCGCGGTCGGAAACGCCGCCCTCACGGCGGCTCTTTCGACATTCCAGAGCGCAAGCAGTGACCAGCAGACATCCTGGCTGGATGCCTACAGCAAGGCGCTGGCTGACGCGAAGGTGGACAACGGGCAGGTCACGGTGGCAGTTGGTGACTACGGTCCCGTTCCCGTCCTGATGAACAATCTGCTTGGGCTCGCGCGGAGCGGCGGACTGGATGGGTTGCTTTTGGCCAGCGACCGGTTCTTCGCCACGGACTACACGCGGTCACTCCTCTTCATGGGTGACGGCGGCTACCTCGAGGGGCTAGCGAAAGAGCAGAAGCTCACCGGAAACCAGTGGGGCATGATGCACGAGACCGGCCGCTACCCCGGCCAGGCGTGGCTCTGGCTTTACACCCTTGGCTATCAGATACCCCCATTTAACCAGGGCCATGGCTTCCTCGGTATCAACTCTGGAAACGCGGATCTGGCGATCACGGTGATGATGACGCTCCTCACACTGATCCTTGTGCTCCTCCCGTTCATCCCTGGCCTTCGCGACATCCCGCGCTGGATCCCCATCCACCGTCTCATCTGGCGACGCTACTACTCTGATTTGAAGGATGGCCAACGTGCTGCGACCGCTAAGCCACATGACTCGGTTTGACGCCAACGCGGTATCGGACGGTGCGGTGTTGCACTCCGCTGCGAGAGGTGACACTCCAACACAGGGGTCCGGCCCGGCCGGCCGGCCCATGCAAGGGAAGGGGCTCGCCGCGGCCGACGCCTGGTTCGAAGTATCCCTGATCGGCACACAGGGGCGACATCTGTTCGGTGCTCAAGGCCGTGAGATGCGGTTCCGAACTTGTCCATCATTGCAACCCTCCGAACGTGTCGCAGATCTACCCCAGCACGGTCAGCTTGTCACAATTCCAGTGGAGACTGGCGCCGCTCTCAAGAGGGCCGGTTTGTCACGTCGAGGGTGCTCATGAACGTTCTCGTGATCGATGTGGGCGGATCGCACATCAAGATCCTGGCCACGGGCGAGAAGACCGCCCGGAGGATCACCTCGGGGCCGACGATGACGGTCGACCAGATGATCTCTGGCGTCTTGAAGTTGGCCCGCGGCTGGAACTACGAAGTCGTGTCGATCGGTTACCCGGGTGTCGTTCTCCATGGCCGGCCGGTTGCTGAACCGCGCAATCTCGCGCCAGGTTGGATCGGTTTCGACTTCGAAGCCGCGTTCAAGCTCCCAGTGAAACTGACAAACGACGCCGCCATGCAAGCGCTGGGGAGCTACAACGGCGGCAAGATGCTCTTCCTTGGGCTCGGGACCGGCCTCGGGTCGGCGATGATCGTCGACGGGGCGGTCGAATCGATGGAATTGGGCCATCTTCCGTACAAAAAGGCGACCTACGAGGACTACGTGGGCGAACGGGGGTTGGAGCGCTGGGGAAAGAAGGAATGGCGCCGCCGCGTCAACGACGTCGTGGACCGCCTGGTGGCAGCACTCGAACCCAGCGATGTCGTCATCGGGGGCGGCAATGCCGCCAAGCTCAAGGAAATGCCCCCCGGTAGCCGGGCGGGCGACAACGCGAATGCATTCCGAGGTGGATTTCGTCTGTGGGAAGAAGACGGGAATGGGAACGCTTCGGCTCCCGCGGCCGTGCCGGCGGCAAATGGGGAACGAGCGATCCCCGCGACGCTGGCTGAGACGGCTCCGGGCGCCTCGCCGCTGGTGAGTCTCCCCGCCTGGGGGGCTCTCGGCGCCCACTATGCGACGGCCCGGGGTCTTCGTTTACGCACACTGTTCGCGGACGAAGCGAAGCGCGGAGAACGTTTCACCACCGAAGCGGCTGGCATCTACCTCGACTACTCGAAGAACCGCGTCACCGAGGAGTCGCTTGCGCTCCTTTTGCAGCTGGCAGATGAATGCGGCCTCAGGTCCCGGATCGACGCGATGTTCAGGGGTGAGGCGATCAACGTCACGGAAAAGCGGGCCGTCCTCCACGTGGCTCTCCGCGCGCCCGAGGGACAGTCAATCGTCCTCGACGGGGAAGACGTGGCGCCCCGCGTTCGGGCCGTGCGTGAACGAATGGCGGCCTTCGCCGAGCGGGTGCGCAGCGGAGAGTGGACGGGCCACACGGGCAAGCCAATCCGCAACGTAATCAACATCGGCATCGGCGGGTCAGACCTGGGCCCGCGGATGGCCTACACGGCCTTGCGGGACTACAGCGACCGGTCACGGATATTCCGGTTCGTGTCGAACGTGGACGCGACCCAGTTGTGGGAAGCAACGCACGACCTCGACCCCGAGGAGACATTGTTCATCTTCTGTTCGAAGACGTTCACAACGCTCGAGACGCTGACGAACGCGGAATCCGCGCGGGCCTGGCTGACCGATGCGTTGGGCGACCGGTCCGCGGTTGAGCATCACTTTGTCGCGGTTTCGAGCAACGCCGCCGAGGTGGCGAAGTTCGGCATCGCGCCAGACAACATGTTCGAGATGTGGGACTGGGTCGGGGGCCGGTACTCGATGGACTCCGCGATCGGGCTTTCGCTCATGATCGCGATCGGGCCGGAGCGTTTCGAAGAGATGCTGCGGGGGTTCCG
>JAKALX010000508.1 GCA_021823905.1 Chloroflexota bacterium
CCGGTCGTGACCACGAGGTCGAAATCGCCGGTGTTCACGATGATTCCATCGCCAACTTCGCGGAACATGCCATCGTCGGGGCCGGCGGTAGCGTATCTCAGGCAGGTGGGCGGGCCGGCACTCGGCTGCAGTTGGGCGGGCGTAGGCAAGGGTGTTGGAGTCGTCTCCTGGTTGGTTCGTGGCGCCGTGGTGACTGTTCCCGCCGCGGCATCAGATCCTGCAACGGCAGGCGGGAGATCCAGGCACTTCGGTTCGTAGTGGACGGCGAAGGACGCTTTGCCTACCTGGGTCTGGCCGTGCGCGCTAGCACCCGTGCCCCACGCGAACACGCTGCCGACCAAAGTCGAGAGCGAGAGGGAAAGGAGCAGCATGCCGGAGAAGATCTGTCGCATGGTGGCGAGCCTGAATCACAGCGTGTGGGGTTTGGGGCGGGCCGGGGCGTGTTCGCGCCCGGGCCCGCCGGGTCGTTGGCTTGTTTGGGCCCTAGGAAATCGGTGCGAGCTGGGCGTTGATCGTCGCCGTGAAGCTGACAATCTTGCCCTGGCAAGACGGGGCCGCCGTCGAGAGGACAGCGATGCGAACCGTGCCCTGGAGTGGGTCATGCGCCCCGGGGACGACGGGGGTGGTGCTGATGTTCTGGACGTCGCCGGCAAAGTCCTGGATCAGGCACTGGCCATCGTCGGCCTGGGTGTTGGGGTTCCCGTTTGGATCCTCCTGGACGCCGTCAATCTTCACGGATCCGGTGCCGGAGACGAGGTTGTACTGAGAGTTGCTGTGGTTATACATCTCGACGTGGCCCACGGGCCGGTAGATGTTGTCGTTCGGGCCGACAATGACGTGCGTTACGGTCCCGTCGCCCATGATGTCTTCCTCGTAGACGACGTTTGTGCTCGCCATACCGATGTTGTTTTGACCGCTGCCGGTGCCGGTGGCGCCCCAGGGCGCGGCGAAGACGACGCCAAGAGCAATGGCGCCGGTCAGGCTGAGGAGCGTGGCGCCGCCGAAGATCTTTCGAAGCATTGGGTTCTCTCCCTGTCCATGAGACAGAAGCTCGCGGCCCGCCGGCGATCGCCGGGGGCTCAGGGCTGCGCAGCTGACGCTGCCTCGATCAGTTCGCAGTTATGCCAGGTGGTTCAATGTGGTCCCCGGAGGTCGCTCCTTTCCGGGTCACAGCAGAGAGAAAGAAAGAGCCGGGCAAACCCCTATAGATGCGGGCGTTGCCGTGCTCGACGCTCCCGAGTGGTAGACTCACGGAGCAAGGGCAGGACGTTCTCTCCTTGCAACCCTGACCCCGGTGCGGCTCCACCCGCCCGGGGTCTCTACGTACTCTGGTCTGTTACGACCCGTTCACCGGGCCGTTCCTGCAGTTTATTCAGGGATCGTGATTAGTCAACCCTTGGAGATTCCCGAAGGCTGCACATTGTTTCTTACCAAGTCTTGACGTTTGATAAACGTCGAGTGGTGACGCCCAATTGCAGATGACATAAATACTGTCACGGTCGGCCGGCCCGGGGTTTTGCACGGAAACATAAGAATATCGTTGGAAAGCCAGGGCCAGTGGGTGTGTTGGCCCGAACGTCGTCTATCTGGCAGCCGTGCCTTGGCGAGAACGCGCGCCGCGAGGGCCATTGCCGGCAGCCTTTGCGTCGCGCTGGATAGGCGCCTCCTACCGGCGCCCGGTGATACCCTTCGTTCATGTACAAAGACACCTATTGCGGCGACCTTCGACGTGCCGACGCGGGCCGCGTTGTCCGCCTCGCTGGCTGGGTTCACCGCCGGCGCGACCACGGCGGGCTGAGCTTCATCGACCTCCGGGACTCAAGTGGCATTGTCCAGATCGTGTTCAATCCGGAGAACGCGGAGGCCCACGCCGTCGCGCACGAGGCGCGGATCGAATGGGTGCTGGCGATCGAGGGCGAGGTGCGGGCGCGCGACGCGGCGACGGTGAATCCAAACATGGCAACCGGCGAGGTCGAGGTTGTTCCCCGGTCGGCGAGGGTGCTGAACGAGGCGCTGACGCCGCCGTTCTACATCAACGAGCCGATCGATGTGGACGAGCAGCTCCGGCTGAAGTACCGCTACCTGGACCTGCGGCGTCCTGATTCAGCGCGGGCGATTCGGCTGCGTCACGACGTGGTCCGCTTCATGCGGAACTTCCTCTGCGACCGGGGTTTCCTGGAGATCGAAACGCCGACGCTGATCAAGTCGACGCCGGAGGGCGCGCGCGACTTCCTGGTGCCGGCTCGGATGCGGCCGGGGCAGTTCTTCGCGCTCCCGCAGTCGCCGCAAATCCTGAAGCAGCTTCTGATGTATGCGGGCTTCGAGCGCTACTTCCAGATTGCGCGCTGCTACCGGGACGAGGATTTTCGCGCGAACCGGGTGGCCGAGCACACGCAGTTGGACCTGGAGATGAGCTTCGTAACGGGCGAGGACGTGATGGCGCTGATCGAGGCGCTCTACACGGAGATCGCCGAACGCTTCGGGCAGGGCAAGCAGCTCGCGGCGAAGCCGTTCCCGCGGCTCGACTACGCGGACTGCATGGCGCGCTACGGGATCGACCGGCCCGATCTGCGGTTTGGGCTCGAATTCGTGGACATCGCCGGCGCGGTGCGCACGTCGAGCTTCCAGGTCTTCGCCGGCGCGCTGGCCTCGGGCGGCGAGGTGAAGGCGATCCGCGTGCCGGGCAAGGCGGACATGACCCGGCGGGAGATCGACGAGCTGACGGAGATCGCGCGCGGAGGCGGGGCAAAGGGCCTCGCGTACATCGGGTTTGTGGGTGAGGATTTGCGCTCGCCGCTGGCGAAGTTCCTCTCGCCGGAGGAGATCGGG
>JAKALX010000509.1 GCA_021823905.1 Chloroflexota bacterium
CGCGCCGCCAGGCTGCTTCGTGCTCGCTGTCGCCGAGATTGATAGCCAATGGTGTCCGTCCTGTGGGTAGAAGTGCTTCGCATTGTGGGCCGGGTGCGGTACGGCCGCAAACCGGGCAACCGCGGGTGGCGCGACGGGTGACCGGCGACGCGATTCGCAACTTCGACTGCCTGGGGCCGCTGCCTCAGGAGATGGTGATCACCTTCACGTGCCAGGCCGCGCCGCCGTCCCGCCCTTGACCGCTCGGCTTCCCGACTCGTTTCTGGCTGACACTGCCCGCCTCTGTCTCCGTTCTCTTGCCGGGACGCGCTGGTTCGCTCTGCTATCCTTGCTGGTGTGACACGTCCGTCGTCGGCCCGCGCCGTGCAGCGGCCTGCCTGGCAGGAGCGCTGGGAAGAGATCAAGCCCGCGCCGCTGCGCCCGGTTCGGGAGGTGCTCCCCGGGCTCTACCAGGTGCGGACGCGCGGTTCGAGCGCATACCTGCTGCTCGACGACGAGATCACGCTGATCGACACGGGAAATCAGGGCTCGGCGCCGCGCATCCTCGGCGCGCTGGAAGAGCTCGGCCGGCGGCCGGATGAGATCCGGCACATCGTCATCACGCACTTTCACATCGACCACGTCGGCGGACTGCCGGAGATCCAGCAGCACGTCTCGGCACGGACGTGCGTGCACCTGGCAGAGGCGCCGCACGTGGAGAGCGCCGAACCGCTGCCCAATCCGTTCATGCACCCCCTGTTGGCGCGTATCTGCGAGCCGTATCTCCTGCGGAACGATCCCGGCGCCGCCCGCGTGGACGTGGTCCTGCACGACGGCGACGAGCTGCCGGCGCTTGGCGGCATGCGCATCGTCCACGCGCCCGGGCATACGGCAGGCAGCATCTCGATCCATTTCCCGAACCGTGGCGCGCTGCTCGTTGGCGACGCGATGCAATACAAGTTCGGGCGGTTGATGCTGCCCAGCCGGCTCTTCACCCAGGACATGGACGAGGCGGCCGCCTCGATCCGGAAGCTCGCCCGGCTCGACTTCGAGACCTTGTGCTTCAGCCACTTCCGGCCCATTCTCTCCGGTGCTGACCGGAAGGTGCGGGAATTCGCGTTGTCGCTGGGGGAGTAGGCGTGGACACCCTCGTCGAGTTGTTGGAAGGCTCCGCCCGCCGTTACCCGGATCGCCTCGCCGTTTCGATGCGGGTCGGCGTCCGAACGATCAAGTACACCTATGCGAGCCTCGATCGGCAGGCGCACGCCTACGCGCGGCTGCTGCGCGAGCAGCGGCTGCAACCAGGCGACCGCGTGCTGATCTGGGCTCCGAACCAGCCCGATTGGGTGGCGGCCATGTTCGGAACCTTCATCGCCGGCGGGGTGCTGGTGCCGCTCGACGTGCGCAGCTCGCGGGAATTCGTCGAGCGCGTGGTTGCCCAGACCGAACCGGCGCTCGCGTTCGCCGGGAAGGCGCAATCCCCAATCCTGCGCGAGCTCGAAGTCCCGGTATTCGAATTCGAGACGGTGCGCGTCCCGGCAAACGGACGCGAGCCAGCAGCTCCCCTGACGCGCGATTCGCTGGCGGAGATCATTTTTACGTCCGGCACAACCGGCGACCCGAAGGGCGTGATGCTGAGCCACGGGAACATCGCGTCGAACGTGACGGCCGCGCTTGCCGTCATCGAGCTCGCGCGTGATAGCCGGATGCTCTCGCTCCTGCCGCTGAGCCACATGTTCGAGCAGGTCGGCGGCTGCCTGGCGCCGCTGGCGGTTGGAGCCGCGATCGCGTACCCGTCGAGCCGGCAGCCGGCCTCGCTCACGCGCGTCATGCAGGAGTGGAAGCCGACCGCGATCATCGCGGTGCCGCAGGTGCTGACGCTGTTCATGAGCGGGATCGAGCGAGAGGCTGCGGCGCACGGCAAGCTGAAGTTGCTCGAACGGCTGCGCCGGGTGGCCCAGCCGCTGCCCGTTACATTGCGGCGGCGCCTCTTCCGGTCCGTCCTCTCACGCTTCGGGGGCAAGATCGACTGGGTTGCGAGTGGCGGCGCCGCAATCGATCCGGCCGTGCAATTGAAGTGGGAAGCGATGGGTGTCGCCGTTGTCGAAGGCTATGGGACGACGGAGTGCGCTCCGATCGTGAGTGTGAACCCGCGCAACGACCGGCGGATGCGGAGCGTCGGCAGGCCGCTGCCGGGCCAGCAGGTCCGGATAGGGCCCGACGGCGAGGTCCAGGCGCGCGGCCCGAACGTCTTCAAGGGCTATTGGCGGAACGAAGCGGCAACCCTGGCGACCTTCGACGGCGACTGGTATCGCACGGGCGACCTGGGCTACCTCGAAGACGGCTACGTCTACCTGAAGGGGCGGAAGAAGGACCTGATCGTCCTTTCGGACGGCCAGAACGTGTACCCAGAGGATATCGAGGAGGTATTGCGCGCGCAGCCCGGGGTGACCGATGCGGTGGTGGTTGGATTGCGGCGGGGCGGCGAGGTGCGCGTGCACGCGGTGATTGCGGAGTCGCCGCCGGGCTCGGGCGGTCCCGCTGTACGGGCCGCGAACGCGTTGCTGGACGACCGTCAGCAGATCATGGGGTTCACGCCCTGGCCCGACGAAGACTTCCCCCGGACGCACACGTTGAAAGTGCGGCGGCCCCTCGTGCTCGAATACCTGGAGACGCAGGCGTCGCACGCCGGCACGGCGCCGGCGGCCGCGGGGAACGGCGACCAGCTCCACCAGCTCATCCGGCTGGCGCGCCGCGAGGACGGCGCAATCGAAGAGGACCAGGAGCTGGGAACCGACCTGGGGCTCGATTCGCTGGGCCGCGTCGAACTCCTTTCGGCGATCGAA
>JAKALX010000510.1 GCA_021823905.1 Chloroflexota bacterium
TTCCGATCTTCGAATCCGGTGTCACGAACAATGCCACTAAGGGTGTGGAAGAGAGGGGTTTGCCCGCGCATGTCCGACGCACCGACAGCCAACCGGCACGACCTCTCGTGGGACTGGCAGACGGTGCTCGGCCGCCTCCAGGTCGACATGAGTGCGGGCGCCTTCGACGCCTGGCTCGAAGGGTCGCGCGCCCTGCGAATCGCCGGCGAGACGCTCTTCGTGGAACCACGCTCCGCCTTCATGTGCGACTGGCTCAACGAGCGGATGGTCGTCGTCGTCGAGCGCGCGGTGGCGGCCGTCATGGATCGCGAACTGCGCGTGGAGTTCATCGCGCGAGGGAGCGAGCCAGGCGGCGAGGCCGCGTCCGCCGGCCGCGGGATCGTTCGAACAGCCGGCGAGCGTCCGGAAGGCTCGCTCATCGGCAGCGTGAATTGCAGCTTCACCTTCGAGCGCTACTTGCCCGCCCTGGGCAACCGCCTCGCCTACGACTCGTGCATGTCGCTGACAGAGGCGGGCGACCTCTCGATCAGCCCGGTGGTGGTCTACGGCTCGCCGGGGATGGGGAAAACGCACCTGCTCCACGCGATGGCGCGACGGGCGATGACGGCCGGCTGGCGGGTCGCCTGCCTGAGCGCCGAGCAGTTCACGAACCGCTATATGGACGCGATGCGGACCCAGCGCGTCGGTGGCTTCCAATCGGAGCTGCGACGGGTGCGCCTGCTGATCGTCGACGACCTCCAGTACCTCGCGGGCCGCAAGGGGACGCAGGACGAGCTCGTGCACACGATCGACGAGGTGGCCAACGGCGGCGGTCACGCGGTGATGGCGGGCGAGCTGCCGCCCCACCAGATGGACCTGCCCGAGCGCCTCGCCTCGAGGCTCATGGCGGGAATCATGGTCAAGGTCGAGCCGTTCCAGATGGACGAGCGGCGGGCCTACATCGAGCTCATGGCGCGCGAGCAACGGGTGGCGCTACCGGGCTGGGCAGTCGACCGGATCGCGGGCTGCGAGGCGCCGTCTGTGCGGGTCCTGCAGGGCGCGGTCAACGCCGCAATCATGCTCCAGCGGTCGGGGATGCTCGACCTGCGCCAACTGGACGCCCAGCTGACGCATCTGACCGCCACGGCCGGTTCGCCGAGGGCGCTCGACGACCGTTCGATGCTCGAGCTGATCGCGAAGCAGTTCCAGGTGACGTTCGACGAGCTGGTTGGCCGCTCGCGGTCCGGGTCCGTGGGAGAGGCCCGGGCCGTGGCGGCCGCCGTGCTCCACGGCCGCGGCCGCAGCTTCGCGCAGGTCGGCGCCGCCCTCACCGGCCGCGACGCCAGCACGGTGAAGGGCATCTGCAAACGAGGCCAGGAGCTGCTGGAAGGTGACGCAGGGTTGCGGGGGAGGCTGGCGGGGTAGGGACGGGGCGGCGGTGCGAGTCGCGAGGCTCAGCGGTCGGAGGACAGGAGCGGGACACTGCGACGATACGGGAACTTGCGGTCGACGGCTTCCTGAAGGACGGATTGCATTGCGTAGTACGCGGGTTTCGGTCGGAGTTGCCCATCGAACGGGAATGGCTCGTTCTGGGGGATCGCACCGGGCATGCCGGAGGCTGGGTCGTCTACACCGCCTAGACCGTCGCATGGACTTCCGAGTATGAAATCGCCGCAGACGCCGGATTCGAGGGCGGCCCCGAAGAACGTGCGGTAGATATCCGCCTCATATTGATATCGGTACTCTGTCGAGCCCTGGATTTCCTTCATAAGTACTGCGAATTCAGTGATGGCTATGGGAAGACCATACGACTGAAAACAGTCGATGATCTCGTCTCTATTCCAGCTCCACGGTGCCCAGACAAAGCACTCGATACCAACGAAGTCGATCAATTTCAGCCCCTTGAGCCTATCGACGATTTGTTTGGTCACCAAATAGCGATTCATGGCCTTCGTGTGGTTATTGAAATCGCCGTAACCAAGAACCGCTGACGGATCCGTCCGACGCGCAGTGGTGAAGGCGATCTCGACATATTCAAGACCGAGCGTGTCGTAGAGTATGTCCCAACCTGGAGCACTGTTCGTCTCACCAACTAACACAATAGAGGATATTTTGCCCTTGCCCCATTCCACAACGGCAGCCACGTATCTCTGCAACGCATCGATCGTGGCAGATCGCGACATGCCCTTCAGCCACTCGGGCATCGCGAACGGGCCCGCCACACCGATGGGATCGACGACTCCGTAGAGCACCACATTGTCCGCACCCAAGAGTTTGTACCTTTGGTAGAACGGCTCGTCCGGAACCCAGACGCCAGGCGCGGGCTCGAAAGCGCCCCAGCCGTGGTACAGGATGCTCGTGTTGAACTCTCGACGGCATAAGGCACCGAGGTCGGGGTCGTCTGGGCCGCTGTTGTGCCTTATCCAGAATGGAGCCCCGACGTGGAGACCAATCTTATCCGCGAGAGTCCTCAGTGGCGGCCCTTGAATCGGCGGCGGGCCGGCCGAGGCGGAGCGTCGAATTGGGCCAACCAGGCGCGCGCCGACTGCGGCCGCGCCAAGCCCAGCGCCGAGCCTGAGTGTGTCCCGCCTGGTTCGACGTTCCACTGCCGTCGCTCCTCACCCTGCTCTGGAGTTGCGCCACCACATCGTAGCCGTCGGGACCACCCGAAGACAGGCCCGTGCCTCAAGAACCCAGTCGAGGCGCGGGCAGCACCGGTCACCCCGCCCCCCGCGCCTTCCCACCGGGCGCTTCCACCATCATCCTGACGAGCGTCTCGGTGATCTTCGGCTCCAGGCCTTCGGTGTGGCCTTTGCCCAACCGGACCACGTCGGCGATGAGGCG
>JAKALX010000511.1 GCA_021823905.1 Chloroflexota bacterium
GGCAAGATCCTCACCCGCGACTCGATGGTCTGGTTCATCAACCACTACCTCTCCGGCGGCGCCAGCCTGACCGACCCCTACATCGCGCCGATCCACGGCGACCTGCGCGGCCTCCCGCCGGCCCGGCTTATCGTGGGAACACTCGACCCGCTGCTCGACGACTCACGGGCGTTCTCAGCGAAGCTGACGGCCGCCGGTGTGCAGAACACTCTGAGCGTCTACCCGGACATGCCGCACGTGTTCCTCCAGCTCTCGTCCATGCTCGATGGCGGCAAGCAGGGCGTCGCCGAATGCGTGCAGGCGCTGCGGGCAAGACGCTAGGCGCCAGGGATTGAGACCGGCACGAGACGTTCGATCGCTACTCCGCCCGCGCGGTTGCCGCTTCCCGGGCTTTGCGCATCGCATCCATCTGCTGCTTTACGTCCGGCGGCAGCTCCTTGCCGGCGTCGCTGAACGCTTTCACCTGCGCGGCAGCGGTCTTGCCGAAGACCTGCGTGAGGTTCTGCTCGATCCAGTCGCGGTTGTCCTCGATCACCGAAATCTGCCCCTGGAAGCGCGGCGCGACGTAGCGCATCCAGAGCTCGTAGCTCCGGAGCGTCTTCTCCGTGCTGGCCCATTCGTGCGCGCCGATGAGAATGCCGCCAATCCCGCCGGAACGTTCCTGGATCGTCTCGAGCGCGACGATCGCGTCGTCCGGCGTGCCCACGATCAGGCTGCCCTTCTCCACCGCTTCCTCGATCGTAAAGGCCCCGCCGGCGAACGGCGCCGGGAAACCCTGCCCTTCGCTGCCGCGGTCGCCGAAGTACGCCTGTTTCAAGAAACCTTCCCGGCAGTCGGCGATCGCCTCCTGCTTCGTGTCCGCCAGGTGCACCGGCACAACAACCTTCCAGTCTTCACGGCGAACAGCGTGCCCGGATTCGGCGGCGGCCTCCTCGACCCAGCCCCAGGTGCGCTCGAACGCTTCGTGACTCGCGCCGGCAACCGAGAGCAGGCCTGTCCCATGCTTCCCGGCCGCCATCGGGCCCGCCGGCGTGAAACTCGCGGCGACCGAAACCGGTGCGTGCGGCGTCGAGAAATTGGCCAGTTGCAGCCGCGCCTCCCGCATCGTGAACCAGTCGCTCTCGGCCGTCACCGGCTTGCGCGAGCGCAGGAGCTGCATGATGGCCCCCAGTGACTCATCCATTCGCCGGCGCTGCGTCAACGGATCAATACCCAGCATGTACGCGTCCGAAGTCAGCACACCCGGCCCGCAGCCGAGCATCGCCCTGCCCTCCGTCATGTGGTCGAGCTGCAGCAGGCGGTCGGCGACCATGAACGGGTGGTGATAGGGAAGCGACGTGACCCCGGTGCCGAGCATGATCCGCCGCGTCCGTTGCGCCGCCGCCGCGATGAACAACATCGGATCGGCGATGATCTCGCGGCCGAACGAGTGGTGCTCACCGACCCACACCTCATCGTAGCCGAGCGCGTCGAGGTGCTCGACGAGCTGCATGTCCCGCTTCAGGGCGAGCGTTGGGTTCTCGCCAACGCGATGGAACGGGGCGAGAAAGATGCCGAACTTCATCCGGGCGACGCGATGGATCAAAGGTGTGCTCCCTACAGGTGTAACTTACTGAGTTGTGTAGTACATGCATCATACCTGGCCCGGTACCTTCGACTGACACCCGTGTGCATGACCTTTCTTCCTCGGCGGCGGGCCACGGTTCAACATCGGGAATTTCGCCGATTTCGTCGCGTAACCCTCCCAGATACTCTTGAGATCGCACCGCCGGCCGATATTCACGACGGGGGAGCGAGCGCACTGCGGCAGGCACCCGCGATCGGCCACATCCGTCGAGGAGTCCGAGCATGGTTCGCTGGTTCAACAACCTGGGGATCCGGGTCAAGCTGTTCATCGCGTTCGCCATTGTTTCCACTCTGACCTGCGTGGTTGCGTACCTGGGCATCCGCGACGCGAAGGATGCGCAGACGCAGCTCGTCCTCTTTGGTCTGGCCGGAGCGACCGTCGCTTACGGCATGGGCTTCGGCTTCTGGCTCGCCCGGCGCATCCGCACCGACGTTGCGACCGTCTCGGGCCGGATGACATCGATCGAGCAGAACTGCCTGGTCGCGCTGAAGAGCGGCATCAAGGCGGTTGAAGAGGGCAACCTCCTCGTCGACGCCCAGCCCGCCACGCTCCAAATCGACCAGTACGGCAAGGACGAGCTCGGCGGGATGGCCGCGACCATCAACCGCATGATCGAAAAGCTCGCGGACACGATGCAGTCGTACAACGCCATGCGCCGTGGTCTCACCGCGATCGTCTCCGGCGTCGGCGCCGACGCCCAGAGCGTTCTCGCCGCCTCGGACCAGCTCCAGGACGCCTCCGACCAGATGGCCGGCGCCACCGGCCAGATCGCCACCGCCATCGTCGAGGTCACCCGTTCAGCCGTCTCCCTCGCGTCCCTCACGCAGGAGTCGGCCCAGGAGATCGAGCAGGTCGCCTCGGGCTCCCAGGAGCTCGCCGCCGCGGCACGCGCCAACGCCGCTTCGGCTGGAGCTTCCCGCAAGGAAGCCACGGACATGGGTAACCGCATCGCCCAGGTCGCCACCCAGTCCGAACAGGTCGCGGCCTCCGCCATCGAGTCCCGCCAGGCCGCCGAGGAAGGCCAGAAGGCGGTCATGCAAGCCGTCGCCTCCATGGAGGCCATCGCGGCGGCCGTCGAACGCAGCTCGCGCACCGTCGACCAGCTCGGGGAGTACGGCCAGCAGATCGGCGACATCGTCAAGGTCATCGACGAGATCGCCGCCCAGACCAACCTCCTCGCCCTCAAC
>JAKALX010000512.1 GCA_021823905.1 Chloroflexota bacterium
GCGCTTTCGACCGGCAGCTCCTCGATCTGGCCCATGCGGAACTCGACGTTGCTCGCGCCCACCTTCTTCTTGTTGCGGTTGGCGAGCTCGATCATCTCCGGCGTCATGTCCACGCCGATCACTTTCCCGCGCGGCCCGACCATCTTCGACGCCAGGAAACAGTCGATCCCACCGCCCGAGCCGAGGTCGAGCACCGTCTCGCCCGGCTGCAGCGCTGCGATTGCTGTCGGGTTTCCGCAGCCGAACGCCACGTCCGTAACCGTCGCGGGCAGGTCGCCGATGTCCGACTTCCCGTACATCTCGGCGATGCGCGTAATGGTCACCTCTTCGTTCGAGGTGTCTCCGCAGCATGAGTCCGCGGCCGGCGCGCTCGAGCAACAACTCGCGCTCGCCATCGGCAGCAGGTCGTCGGCTTCGAGGACGCCGCGGACGCGGCTTGCGTAGGCTTCGGAAACGGTCGCGTGAATGTCCGGCGCGGCGCTCATCTGGATTCCTCTTTCATCGGAAATTTCCGATTTGCTGTGATATCGCAAAAATACGATGTCATTCGCTGGTCGTCAACCCCTTGAATCGGAAAAATACGATATACTGCGCCCAGACCATGAAAACGATCGAGTCCCTCTCCGCCGACGAAGAGCGAGCCGCCGCCATCTTCCGCGCCCTGGGCAACCCCGCCCGCGTTCGCATCGTCACCGAGCTCGCCCGTCGCGACGCCTGCGTGACCGGCGAGCTCGTTGGCGTGCTCCCGCTCGCCCAGTCCACGGTCTCCCAGCACCTCAAGGTCCTCAAGGAAGCCGGCATCGTCTCGGGCCCCGTCGACGGAGCGAACCCCTGCTACTGCCTCAACCCCGAGGCGGTTCGCTGGCTCGTCGAATTCTGCAACCAGGTCTGCTGCCCGCGCTGTGCACCGGGCGCCGAAGCCGCCGCCGCATGCGCCTGCGAACAGCGTTAACGATCGCCGGCCAACGCTGTCGCTTGCGCCGGCTCGGTGAGCCGCATCTATCCATGATGGAGCCGTAATGTCCGGGGTAGCCACCGCAGAAGACGTTGAGGACCAGGCCGGCGCCTCGGTCCTTCAACAACTCTCCACGCTCGACCGCTTTCTCCCCGTCTGGATCGGTCTCGCCATGGTGCTCGGCCTTGCGCTCGGTAGGGCCTTGCCCGGCCTCAACGACTGGCTTGACCGCGTGAAGCTCGGCGAGACCTCGCTGCCGATCGCCATTGGCCTCCTCGGCATGATGTATCCCGTCCTCGCCCGCGTCCGCTACGACCGCCTCCACGACGTCGCCGCCGACCGAACGCTTCTGGGCTCGTCCCTGGTCCTCAACTGGCTCGTCGGTCCAGCCCTCATGTTCGCGCTCGCCTGGATCTTCCTCCCCGACCTGCCCGAATTTCGCAGCGGACTCGTGCTCATCGGCCTCGCCCGCTGCATCGCCATGGTCCTTGTCTGGAACACGCTCGCCTGTGGCGACGGCGAGGCGGCCGCGGTCCTCGTCGTCCTCAACTCCATCTTCCAGGTTCTCGCCTACGCCTTCCTCGGCTATTTCTATCTCGAAACCCTTCCCGGCTGGCTCGGCCTCGAAAAGCTGGCCGTCGATTTCTCCCTCTGGTCGATCGCCCGCTCGGTGCTGATCTTCCTTGGCGTCCCGCTCCTCGCCGGCGTCGTGACCAGTGTCCTGGGCCGCCGCCGCCGCGGCGACGCCTGGTATTTCGAGACGTTTATGCCCCGGCTCGCTCCCGTCGCCCTCTACAGCCTGCTCGCCACCGTCGTCGTCCTCTTCGCCATCCAGGGCGACTCGATTACCTCGAATCCCTTCGACGTCGTCCGCATTGCCATCCCGCTCGTCTGCTATTTCGCTCTCATGTGGACGGTTTCGTTTGCCTGGGGGCGAGGCCGCGGTCTCGATTACCCTCGAACGGCCACGCTCGCCTTCACTGCTGCCGGGAACAACTTCGAGCTCGCGATCGCCGTCGCCATCGGGACGTTCGGCGTCACCTCCGGCCAGGCCCTTGCCGGCGTCGTCGGCCCGCTGATCGAAGTCCCCGCGCTCGTGGTCCTTGTCTACGTCGCCCTCTGGGCGAGAAGACGATTCTTTTTGCCGCCCGCGGTGACCTTAGCCGCCTGACGTCGCGACTCCCAGTTCCGCCAGCAACGTCTCGACTCGCGACCGGATCTCCTCGCGGATCCTCCGGACCACTTCGATCGGTTGTCCCGCTGGGTCGTCGATGACCCAGTCGAGGTAGCGCTTTCCGGGGAAGATCGGGCAAGCGTCGCCGCAGCCCATCGTGATGACGACGTCTGCTGCCTGGACGACATCGTCGGTGAGCGGCTTCGGGAACTTCTCCGAAAGGTCCAGGCCGAGTTCCGCCATCGCCTCACTCACGCGGGGATTGATCTCGCTTGCAGGAGTCGATCCCGCGGACCGAACGTGCACCTTCCCGCCGCTCAGGTGTTGCGTGAGCACGGCTGCCATCTGGGAGCGTCCGGCATTGTGGACGCAGACAAACAGGACTTCGGGCTGTGCTTTCGACATCGTCCCCTCCACCTGGGCCTGGGCATGAAGCCGCTCGCGCGTGTACCGGTAGACCAGCAGCGGAACGTACTCTGGAAGGCGCGCGTTCTGGCGCAACAGCGCGGACGACTCGTCGGCGAGCCTCTGGATGGTCTCGATCCCGAAGACGCCTTCGAACTCGTCAGCCAGCCGCCGGACCTGTTGCCGGACGCGGATGTGAAGCTCCGCCTCGGACCACGCCGAGCCGTCAGCCATCGTACCCTCCTAGCAGCGAGGCGTCCCGCGAGCATCGCGAAAA